>JAJTBW010000055.1 GCA_021286705.1 Sphingobacteriia bacterium | reverse complement strand
AAACTCGTGTAAGATAGGAACTAAATAGGTAGAGGATATTGAGGGGATATTGAGGAGATGTTGAGAAGATGTCGAGGTGAAATTGAGAGATAAGAGAGTAGCATTAGGAAAGCAGAATATCAGATAATTAGAAGCATGGCTTGTAGATTATTTAAACCACAAAAGGCACGAAAGGCACGAAAACTGCTAGAAGAAGGATTCCGTGTTTTCAGTGTTTTTCGTGGTTAAATGTAATCAGCAACAGGCTAAATTCAAGATTAGCCGGAAGCTGGCAGCCAGGTGCTAGCAGCCATTTTCTTTAAAACGTGAGTTCCGATTAAACTCTCAAAGCAAAGAGAAATAAAAAAGTATCTAGTTAGGCTAATTTAGGATGCTATTCTGAGAAAAGGAGAGAGTATGGGCGTTCAAGAGCTGCGCTTAATTCATTCACTGAGATATACTTACTAAACCTTTTGAACTCCTTTCCTTCAAAGAAGACGATAATTGTGGGACTAGCAAAAACGCCGAAATCAGCAGCATCTTGAGGGTTAGCTTCAGCTTCGATAAAAAATCTCGTTATTAATGGGTAGTTTTCTGCCAACATGTCATCTACCTTTGGTCTGAGTGCAACACAAGGAGGGCATGAATTATTATAGAAATAAAGCATAACAGCCTGATTAACATTAATTAGCTGAGATAAAGTAAGAGAATCATCCATTTTACACATATAATTTATTAGATATAAACAAAAAGGGTGCCAGTAAAAAAAAATAATGTTTTGTTAGATATTCTAACACTATCATTTACAATTGCTCACAATTGAGACAGGAGGGCAGAAAGTAAAATTGAAAGGATAAAAGTTAAAAAAATGTTAAAAAAAATTGCTGAATGGAATATTTTATTATAAATTGGCTCGATTTCTTTGAGGAATTGCTATTTCATAGACAACAACAGAATTAGACGTTAATTACTAGAGTTATAAAGTATACACACCAAAAAACGGAGAAAAAAGAAAACAGGAAACCACGAATTAAAACCGAACTAAAAAAAAACCCAATAGGATAAAACCATTGGGTCAAACAACAGAATAAACAAACACAAGTCTCTTAACAAATTAAATTACACACCAAAACCCCTTTGCTATGAGAAAGCTCTCATTATTGCTTGCTTTCCTTGCATTCATAGCGATGCAACTGCAAGCTCAACGGCAGATCACGGGAACTGTGACAAACGCAGATGACGGATCAACCATTCCCGGAGTTTCTGTTTACGTGAAGGGTGACCAAAAGACAGGTACTGTTACCGACATTAACGGTAAATACTCTTTAAAGGTCACCGAGAACGCCAAAGCACTGGTATTCTCATTTGTAGGCATGAACACAGTCGAGGCCACGCTCGGCGCATCCAACGTAGTTGATGCCAAAATGACCCCTGCTTCAACCTCTCTAGAAGGAGTTGTAGTAACTGCTCTGGGTATTACCCGCGAGAAAAAATCACTTGGTTATGCGACACAACAAATCAGTGGTGACGCTATTTCGACCGTTAAAGGATCCAACTTCGTTACCTCGATAGCCGGTAAAGTGGCTGGTGTCAACATTAAGACTACAGGTAACATGGGCGGTTCAACCAACATCGTTATCCGTGGTAACAAATCTATCTTAGGAAACAACCAAGCTCTTTTCGTAGTTGATGGGGTGCCTCTGGACAACTCCAACACGAACAACAGTGGACAGTTGACCGGACGTAATGGATTTGACTATGGTAATGCTGCTGCCGACATTAACCCGAATGACATTGCTGACATCAACGTACTGAAGGGTGCTGCCGCTACCGCTCTTTATGGTTCACGTGCTGCAAACGGCGTTGTATTGATCACTACCAAAAAAGGAACAGTACAAACCACAAAAGGACGTAACATAGGAGTAAGTATCAGTTCTAATATAACTACCGGATTTGTTGATAAGTCTACATTCCCGACCTATCAATCAAACTATGGAGCAGGTTATGGTCCATTCTACAGTGCCACCGACTATCCCTATTTCCGTTTTCGTTATGACATTGACGGTGATGGAAATAAGGACTATTCCGTACCAACGAATGCAGACGCATCACTAGGACAAAAATTTGATCCAAATTTGATGGTTTTCCAGTATGAATCATTTTATCCTGCATCAAGTAATTATCATAAGGCTACCCCTTGGGTTATGGCTGAAAATGGCCCTGACTATTTCTTAAACAATTCACTAAGTACATCCAATACCGTTGATGTAACTGGAGGAACAGAAAAGGGAGCATTCCGCTTATCATACACAAACTACTATGAAAAGGGTATCCTGCCAAATAGTAGCCTCAAGAAGAATAACGTTCTATATAACGGATCTTATTCGGTTCTAAAAGATCTTACCGTTTCTGCATCAGCCAACTTTATCAACACACGTGGTAAAGGCAGAAACTCAACTGGTTATAGTGACAATATCATGTCATCATTCAGACAATGGATGCAGACTAACGTTGACTACAAAGTTCAGGAAGATCTGTACAATGCAACAAAGCAAAACCTAACATGGAACCCAAACAATCCTAACAACTTAGCACCTGCATATTGGGACAATCCATATTTCCAACGTTATGAGAACTATGAAACCGACGAACGTAACCGTTTAATCGGATATGTTGAGGCAAACTGGAAGGCAAATGAATTTCTATCATTCATGGCCAGAGCTTCAGTTGACACCTATAACGAACTTCAGGAAGAGCGTAAAGCCAATGGATCAGCCTCTGGTGAATTTGGAGTTGGTCGTTATGAAGTCACAAGTGGATACTCAAGATACAATAGATTCTTTATCGAGAATAACTATGACTTGATGGCTAAGTTCAACAAAAGGTTCGGTGACGACTGGAGTACGTCAGCTATCTTAGGAGCAAATATTAGAAGACTTAGAAGTGATCGTATATTTGCCTCGACCTATGGTGGACTAACCATCCCAAAACTATACTCTTTAAATAATTCAGCTGGAACTATGTTGGCACCTGAAGAAGTTGCCCAACATGTTGGAAGTAATGGCATTTATCTGAGTGCCTCAGTTGGTTATAAGAGTCTTGTTTTCCTAGATGCTACTATACGTAGGGATCAATCGTCAACACTTCCTAAGGGAGAGTGGACATATTACTATCCTTCAGTATCAGCTAGTTTCATCTTTAATGAGTTAATGCAAGATTATACTTGGTTAAACCTTGGTAAATTCAGATTAGGTTATGCAGAAGTTGGTAATGATGCTCCTTGGGGTTCAACCAATGACATTTATGATCTCTTCGCATCATTTGGAGATTATCCTTTAGTATCAGTACCAAACACACTAAACAATGCCGACTTGAAACCTGAGAGAACTAAGAGTTTAGAAGCAGGTTTAGAGTTAAGTATGTTTGATAACCGTATTGGTCTGGACTTGAGCGTTTACCAAACTCGTACTATCAACCAAATCATTCCATTAGCAGTTTCATTTGCCACAGGTCGTTCATCAAAGTACATTAATGCCGGTGAAATTGAGAATAAGGGTATTGAGGTTGCTCTTACTGGCAATCCCGTGCGCATGAAAGACTTCCGTTGGGACGTTACTCTAAACTTTACTAAACAAAACAATAAAGTTGTTGAATTAGCTCCTGGAATTGAGAACCTTCAAATAGCTTCCCTCCAAGGTGGTGTTTCTATTAACGCCCGTGTTGGTGAGACCTACGGTGTTATTCAGGGCACTGATTACATCTACAAAGATGGTAAACGTGTAGTCGGAGATGATGGTTACTATTTACGCACATCCACTTCAGATAAGGTATTAGGACATATCACACCTGATTGGAATGCTGGTCTAATTAACCGCTTCTCGTACAAAGACTGGTCAATGAGTTTCCAGATCGACTGGCAACAGGGTGGTAGTGTTTACTCCCTTGATATGGCTTATGGTCTATCAACCGGTCTCTATCCTGAGACAGACTATATCAACGACCTAGGCAACCCCGTTCGTAATTCATTAGAAAATGGTGGTGGATTAATCTTAGACGGTGTAAAAGCTGATGGAACACCCAATGATGTTCGTATCTCTGCTGACGACACTTACGCTTGGGGTGATAACAACTACCCAAGTAAGGAGTTCGTTTATGACGCTACTTATATTAAATTACGTGAAGTAGTAATCTCTTATAGATTACCTGAAAGACTAATGGCCAAGACTTTCATTCGTGGAGCAAGCCTCAGTTTAGTTGGAAGTAACCTTTGGATTATCCATAAGGATCTTCCATATGCAGACCCCGAAGCTAGCCAGAGTTCAGGTAATATCCAGGGATGGCAAAGTGGTGTTATGCCATCAACACGTAACATTGGTTTAACTGTTACTTTAAACTTCTAAAAATCGCTGCATATGAAAAGAATTTTGTTTCCTCTCATGCTTTTAGCAGCAGTTTTGGTTTCCTGCACAAAAGATTTCGAGGAATTTAATACTGACCCCAAAAAACCATCTGTTGTACCTGGCAACTTCTTATTTACAAATGCACAAAAAGCATTTGCGGATCAAGAGGCTAGTGCAAACATCAATGAAAATGTTTTCAAACTGTGGACCCAATATATTACACAAACAGAATACATTGATGAATCTAATTACAACATTGTCAAAAGAACGGTTGCCAATCTAACGTTTAGGACATACTATCGTGATGTCTTAAGAGACCTTAAAGAAGCAAAAAAAGTTATTGCCACTGAGGAAGTTTTGACTGATGCCCAAAAGGGTGAAAAAGCAAACCGCCTCTTGGTTATTGATGTTATGGAGTGCATGGTATGGGCTAATCTTGTCGAAATCTTCGGTAATGTTCCCTATACCCAAGCTCTTGATGAATCAAATGTAACTCCGGTTTATGACGATGCAAAAACGATCTATGTAGATCTGCTCGCCAAATTGACCAATGCAGTTTCTAAGTTAGATCCAAGTCGATCAGCCTTTGCTTCAGCTGATTTATATATGAGTGGAAGCACAGCTGGCTGGATCAAACTTGCTAATGCATTAAAGATCAGAATCGGCGTTATATTAGCAGATGCAGAACCTGAAATTGCAAAGCAAGCTGTTGAAACTGCTGTAGCTGCTGGTACTTTCATAGGAAATGAAGGCTGCTCAATGCCTTACCTCACTGGAACTAATTCAAATCCTATTTACCAAGATTTGGTAATGAGCGGTCGTAATGACTTTGTTCCAACCTCTCCATTTGTTGATTTGATGAATTCTTTAGATGATCCCAGAAGAGCTGCTTATCTAACACAACTGGATGGTGCTTACGTTGGGGGTGCTGTAGGAGAATTAAATGACTTTGATGCTGCATCACATGTCGGCGATCTATTCATTGAACCCACATTCCCTGTTACTCTTTGTGATTATACTGAAGTAGCATTCAATCTCGCTATCGCTGCAGAACATGGCTTCTCTGTTGGTAAATCTGCTGCCGAATATTATACCGAAGCTATTGCCAACTCAATGGATAGCTATGGAATTAGCGCCACTGATAAAGATGCTTACCTGGCTAAACCCGAAGTTGCCTATGCAACTGCACCCGGTACCTGGAAAGAGAAAATAGGCAGACAAACCTGGATTGCCTACTATTTCAGAGGCTTAACAGCATGGACATCAATCAGACTTCTTGATGCTCCCGTTTTAACTCCTGCTCCAAATGGTGTAGTTAGCTCTCTCCCTGTTCGTTTTACCTATCCTATCAATGAACAGACTCTAAACCGCACCAACTATCAAGCTGCTGCATCAGCAATTGGTGGTGACCTTCTGACAACTAAACTATTCTGGGATAAGTACTAATTCCTGAATAGCCATATTAAAAAAAGAGCTGTCCAAATGGACAGCTCTTTTTTATTTTGATTTCAGCCATAAATGTTCTGCTAAACCGGTAATCTCAGCGTAGTTAATTCTATTACCCTCTAACTCCCGACTAAGAAGAACCAAATATTCAACATTCTTTTGATAATTTATCTCTGGTACAAGTGTAACCGATTTTACCCTTAACCCATTGCTATAAAATTGCTCATCAAGAGCATTTAGAACTTTCTTATGAGTGGTGAAATTCCTTACTATCCCATTCTTTCCTACCTTCTCCTGACCTACCTCAAACTGAGGTTTTACCAGTAAAACAGCCTCTCCATCATTCCTAAGAAAGGCATCCAATAAAGGGATTATATGGTTTAATGAAATAAACGAAAGATCTCCAGTTACTAAATCCACTTTCTCAGGGCTAGACCATGTGCGGATATCTTGCTCCTCAAAAACTTCGATTCTCTCATCAGACCTTAAACTTTCATGAAGCTGATCTCTCCCAACATCAATAGCATAGACTTTTGCTGCCCCGCGTTCAAGTAAAACCTGGGTAAACCCACCAGTCGAACTACCCATATCTATTGCTATTTTCCCTTCCACTTTAACTTTGAAATCCTCTAAAGCCTTCTTTAACTTCAAGGCTCCTCGACTAACATAAGAGTCTAGGATAGCAGAAATCACCTTTATGTCATCTAATTCATTTACCGAATAGGAGGTTTTCTTAACATACTCTCCGTTCACATAAACTCGTCCCTCCTTTATAGCTTCAGCAGCTCTGGTTCGAGATGTAAAATCACCTCGTTCCACCAGATATTGATCTAAACGCGACATTTCTACAAAAATCTTACAATTAACGTTTCAGATTTACACTAATATATACACTAAACCAAAATAGCGCTATACAAAAAACCGCAGCGATTATTTAAATAAATCACTGCGGCTTATGATGTGGGCCCACCTGGACTTGAACCAGGGACCTACTGATTATGAGTCAGTTGCTCTAACCGTCTGAGCTATAGGCCCTGAGTTGGCTTTTGGTTTCTGTTTCTTCGGTGCAAAAATACAAAATTTATTCTAAACTTTGCACCAAGAAATAAAAGAAGCGTGATAGAACAAAGAAATTTGATGACTTTCGATCCTCAGAAGATTGATGCCATTGTGTTTGATTTTGGCGGAGTGTTACTTGATATTGATTTTTCAAAGACGATAAAAGCATTTGAAGAACTGGGGGTAGCCTCATTTACAGAACAGTACTCTGCGCATATACAGGCACCACTATTTAGAGAACTAGAAACGGGTTCAATCGAACCAAGCTCCTTCCGAAATGGGTTAAGAAATATCTTAGGAAAGGCTATTTCTGATGAGGAATTAGATCAGGCATGGAATGCTCTCCTTTTAGATTTTCCGAGTTCTAGAGTCGAATTACTCAGGAAAGCAGCTAAAAACTATCGTCTATTTCTCTTAAGCAATACAAACATTATCCATTACCAAAAGTACAATACCGAGTTTAATTCCAACTATGGAATCAATCTTGACGATCTATTCGAAAAGGCATATTGGTCATTTCAGATCGGAATGAGGAAACCGGACTCAGAAATATATGATTACGTTATAAAAAGTAGCAACCTGAATCCTGCCCAAACACTGTTTATTGATGACTCGTTAGTTAACATAAATGCAGCTATTGAACGTGGTATAACCAGTTACCACCTTACACAGGATGTGACTGAATTATTTACTAACAATGGGCTGCTAAAGGTCAATAGCTAAATTAAGAGTAGGGGGTTATTCTGCTATATTCTCTCCTGAACGCTTAAGCATTCTATACAGAGTTGTTTTTCCTATATCCAGTTTTTCTGCGACTAGGCGAGCATTGTTATGGTAGCGTGACATAAAATGTTTAACAATTTCAACACTATACTCTTCCAAAGTTCGCTCGGTTTGAAGGAAATTATCTCTATTTACAGTCGAAGTGAAAGTGATATCGTCAGGACGAATAGTACCAGTACCTGCCATAACGCAAGCCAGATCAATGACTGCCTTTAATTCTCTAACATTCCCAGGATAAGTATACCTCAATAGCTTTTCTTGAGCTTTAGCAGACAGGCTGATAGAGTCTAATGCATTCTTCTTACAGAACTCATCCACGAAGAATTTAGCCAGCAATAAAACATCATCACCACGTTCCCTGAGTGGGGGTAATTCAATAGGAAGACCCAATAGTCTAAAGTAAAGATCCTTTCTAAATGTACCTTTCTGGACCTCTTCAGCAAGGTTTTTATGAGTAGCTACGATTATCCTCACATCCGTTTTTATAACCTCATTTCCACCAACCCTAACGACCTCCTCTTCTTGTAAAGCTCTTAAGAGTTTAGTTTGCATATTGAGATCCATATCACCAATCTCATCAAGAAAAAGAGTACCTCCGGTAGCCTCCTCGAACTTTCCAATTCTTTTTGACATTGCCCCGGTGAAACTACCCTTTTCATGACCGAATAACTCACTTTCAACAAGATCTGCCGGAATGGCGGATACATTTATAGCAACGAACTTAGCTTTTCTACGTCTTGAGTTATAATGAATAGATTTGGCCACCAACTCTTTTCCTGTACCTGTTTCACCATAAATACTAACCGTAATATTTGTGCGAGCCCCTTTTTCAATTAGATTGAAAACCTGCTGCATAACTTGACTATTTCCCTTAATAGGATTATAGTCTAAATACTTACGTTCAACTTCCTGCTCAAGTTCTGAAATTTTGTTTTGCAAAGAAATATGTTCAGCAATCTTTTTAACTAGATTAATAAGCCTGCTATGCATATTTCGATCTTTTACAATGTAATCATATGCCCCCTGACGTAGCAATTCCACAGCTGTACTAATGTCTTGCTGACCTGAAACGATAATAACGGGAACCTCAGGAAACATCTTCTTTACTTTCTTGAAAAGGACGGCACCTGTTGAATCCGGGAGTAGATAGTCAAGTGATATAATATCAGGTACTAGATTCATATTATTTAAGAAATCCTTACCAGTAGAAAACACTTGAACATCTGCACCCGTCTCCTTAATAAGACTTTCACGTAATGCCTTACCAGTTATTTCATCATCCTCGACTAGGAAAACTCTCAATGGGTTCACGGCTTTGTTGTTTGTAAGTTGTAATTGGATATAAAATTAATACAAACTAATGAAAAAGGAGAGTATTTATTCAATACCGATATTGATATTTTATTGATTGTAAAACAGTAAGAGAGAGCGCCAACATATTAAAAGATGAATCACCCCATCTGAGACAACAATCTTAACTTTTTAAAATCAAGAATAGTAAGTATATTATCCTCAATAATTATAGTCTGTTCATTTGATAAATCTCTTAAAACTCTTACTAAAGTATCTTTTGTCATACCGGTCATCTCCGCCATATCTTGAAACGAAAGTGTCAGTTTCATTGGATTAGTGGTATATATATGTTCATGGAGGTATAGCAGGTTATCAGCGACTCTTCCTATTACCTGTTTCTGAGTCAAAAAGATAAACTTATCGAAATAGCTGATAACACGCCTGCTAATCATACTTATAATCGCTTCTGAAACATGTGGATTACGTTTAATAATATCCTTAATCACTTCAACATCAAAGAAACAACAGCGTGTGGTCTCAACCGCTTTAAGTGAAAAATGGTGCTTAGAGTCGACATAGATACCAGGGCCACTTATCATTGTTACTGGTTTGATAATATCCAAGATAAAATTCTTCCCACTAGGACCTTCAATATATGTCTTAGCTAAGCCCGAGGTTATAGTAACAATCTGGGTCGCTTTAGTCCCCTGCTTGTATATTATCTCATCCGGATTGTAAATTACCTCACACCGAACCGATTCAATAATCGCCAAATCTTCTTGGGAGAAGAGTTTAAAGATTGGGGATTTAACAAAACACTCCGCACAATTCATTGTCTTACAGTCACTCCTCATCTAGCTCCGTTTTAAAACGTATTTATTACGATGTAAATATACTACATGACGATTTAAAAGCAGCTATAAAGCCCTTACGGACGAAATATTCAGTTACAACATCGGATTATGATCGCTATATATCAAGGCATTACACTCAAATATAATTATTACAACTTCTACATTTGTCAATACAAAAAAACAGGTGAAATGAATAAATCTTCAATGAGCTTCAATCCCTAAAAAGCTAAAATCATTACATGATCAGCTTATTGTATTGACCATTGAGAATAAATCACAAAGACATGAAAAAACTCACACTCGTACTCCTCAACCTCTTTCTTTTTGTTGGCCTTATAAATGCTCAGGAGCTTCAGGTCCTTAAACCCATTCAAAATTGCTTTATAAAAGGCACCTCCACTATGCATGACTGGGAGCTAAACATAACTCAAATCAATGGAAAATTAGATATAATCAAGACTGATGGAAAGATCTCTCAGATAAAAGATATCTCTATAACAGTACCCGTTATAGGACTTAAGAGTTCCAAAAGTACCATGACTGATAAAACCTATGAGCTGCTTAAAAAGGATCAATACCCTGTGCTCAAACTAGAGTCAAACTCCATCACGCTGACCCAAGCCGGTGTAGATTATAAAGCTACAATTCAAGCCAACATCACAGTTGCCGGACAAACAAGGAAGAAGACAATTACCTCCACCATTAAGACATCCGCTGATGGAAAAATAACCGCCTCGGGATCATTCACATTGCTTCTTACAGAATTTGGGCTTGAGCCACCAAAGATGTTTCTGGGTGCCTTAAAAACTGGTGATCAAATAACCATTCAATACGAAATAAATCTTAAATAACCTTAATACATATATCTCTTATGAAAGCAAAACTTATAATCGTAACAATTCTGGTTTTAGTCGGAATGACAACCTATGCTCAAAGAATTACTCAATTTGAAGAACCAAAAAACACAGAAGAGATCACAAAAGTTAAAGTACATGTTGGAGGCGACTTTGCCCTTCAATTTCAGGGTCTAACTCACAGTGCTGACAGTTCGTTAATCAGTCTGGGTAAAGGCTTTAACCTTCCTACCGCCAACCTCTCTCTTACATCCTATCTTGCAACAGGAGTTAAGGTATATCTGAATACCTTCTTATCGTCAAGACATCATAATGAATCATGGGTAGAAGGTGGATACATTCAAATGGATGCTCTTCCATTCTTTGGTAGCGAAACTATTGACCAACTAATGAAAAACCTGACCTTTAAAATAGGTTTCATGGAAATAAACTATGGAGATGCTCATTTCAGAAGAACAAACAATGGTAAAGCTGTATACAATCCATTTGTTGGTAACCTTATTATGGATGCTTATACCACTACTCCATCTATTGAAGTCATGTGGAGAAAGAACGGCATCATCTTAATGGGAGGTATTACAGGTGGGGCATTGAAACCAGCTCTAGGTGCTTATGTTGCCTCGACCAAATCATATGTGACTTACAACTTTGTTGACGAACTCGCTTTTTATGGGAAAGTAGGTTACGACAAAAACATCCGTGAAGACTTCAGAGTCAGAGCGACATTATCAGCCTATTTCAATTCTAAAAACCACGGCGGAACCCTTTTCGCTGGCGATAGATCAGGAAGCAGATACTATCTGGTAATGAATAAACCTACCAAGTCATCAGCCGACTATGATATCACTCAGAATGCTTTCTTACAAAACTGGGGACCCGGTTCTACTGATAAAAACAACACCTTTATGTTTAACCTATACTCAAAGTTCAAAGGCTTGGAAGTATTCGGAACATATGAATCAGCTTCTACAACCAGTCCGTCAGAAACACTATCCGCAACTAAAACGAAGAAAAGCGATTATAACTTTAACCAAATAGCTATAGAAGGTCTCTATTATTTCGGCAAGAAGGAGCAGTTCTTTGTTGGAGGACGTTACAACAAGGTTACTGATAACTCAGGTGGTGATAACACATTCCTTAACAAGAACAACTCTATAAAAACTGACAACAAATCTGTTGACCGAGTACAGTTCACCGCTGGATGGTACCTAACACCAAATATGGTTGCCAAACTGGAATATGTAAATCAGAATTACAACAACTTTAACAAATGGGGTAATGATGCCGGCTTTAAAGGCTTTATGTTCGAAGCTGCTATCTCATTCTAAGATACCCTTCTTATTATCATAGTCATCGTTTCTTACTTCAAAGGGTTCGAAAGCTGTAAATACACTTTCGAACCCTTATTTAACCCAACTTCCTTTTGAAGAGAAATATCAATTCATTCTAATCATATGACCAGATTCTTTTTAATCATTGTATTTCTTATTCTCTGTAAACTATCGAGTGATGCTGAGGAACCAAGAAGAATATCCCTCACATTTCTTCCTCAGAGTACTATAGTGATTAAAGGAAAGTCAAACATCTCTGAGTTCAGCTTTTCCCAAACAAAAGCGCTTGCCCAAAAAGAGATTCTGGTAGATGCATCATTAAGACAACCACCCCAGTTACTATCCGAGATTAGTCTTAACATCCCTTTATCCGGCTTTCGATGCAAAAACCCGCTTATGTTGAATGACTTCTTAAATGTTACTCGGGCAAGCGAGTATCCTAATGTCGTTATTACAATACACAATATTGAGATCGATTACAGCCTTGGAAGAATCATGAAAAATAGCTTTTCTGGTAAAGCTTCAATCACGATTTCTCTTGCGAATAAATCAAAACCTTATACCATCTCTTTTACTGGTAAACTTTCAGATCAGGTAATGAATCTTAACAGCTCTGTAGAGATCGCTTTCAGCGACTTCAATATCGATCCACCTACTAAACTGGGAGGTCTAATCAAGGTTAAGAACCAACTAATTATCGAACTGAATTTATCTCTAAAAACACCTAATAACATTACACTTACTCAATCTCAACTACTCTCCAGCAAAGAGATAAATCAATAAATCACCTAAGACTCAATACTAGCTAGATCTGCCAATATCGACTTTATCTCTTCTACATTTAATGATGTTATTAATTGCATCTTATGAGTCTTAAAGTGGGGAACTCCCTTAAAATATCCAGAGTAAAACTTACGCATCTCAACTAAAGCCGTTCTCTCTCCTTTGTACTCAATGGCAGTCTCAAGATGTCTTAAGGCGGTTTTTGCTCTAACTGTTAGAGTGGGTTCTGTTGGGATTGTGCCTTCAGCCATAAATTGCTTAACCGAAGCAAATAGCCAGGGATTACCAATAGCGGCTCTCCCAATCATAACCCCGTCAACACCATACCTGTTTTTTGCATTGACAACATGTTCAGGAGAACTAATATCACCATTGCCAATGACCGGGATTCGCATTCTTTGATTATCTTTGACCCTGCCAATAAGAGTCCAGTCAGCCACACCACTATAGAGTTGACTTCTTGTCCGACCATGAATAGTTATTGCCTCAATCCCGACATCTTGCAGACGTTCGGCAACCTCAACTATTGGTTTATCTGTCTCATCCCAACCAAGCCTTGTCTTAACAGTAACCGGAAGATTAACCGCCTTAACCACAGCCTCCGTAATCCTGATCATTTTTGGAATATCCTTAAGAATACCTGATCCGGCACCCTTGCTAACCACCTTCTTCACTGGACAGCCCCAATTAATATCAATAACATCCGGATTGGCCGACTCTGCATAGCGAGCCGCCTCAACCATAGAATCAAGATCAGCTCCAAAAATCTGTATTCCCACGGGGCGTTCAGCCTCAAGGGTAACTAGCTTACGTAGACTCTTGTGAGCATCCCGTATTAGTCCATCAGAAGAGACAAACTCTGTATAAACCATATCCGCCCCCTGCTCTTTACAGATTAGACGGTATGAAACATCAGTAATATCCTCTAAAGGAGCTAATAAAACAGGGAAATCCCCTAAGTCTAAATCACGTATCTTCATTCAACAGATTTTCCACAAAGTTAAGAAGGAAATCCTCAATGGTAAAAACCAGAGAATAGGCATGTTTTTTGAATCAAAATATGTCAAACTTTGTTACGTTATTATTCGACAAACCGTTTCAAGTGCTCCTAACTTAAGTTTCCTATGACAGAAAAAAGCAAGATACTTTGGGCTGATGACGAGATTGACCTCCTCAAAGCACACGTGATGTTCCTTACTCAGAAGGGTTATGAAGTCACAACAACCAATAATGGATACGAAGCGCTTGAGCTAATAGAACAGCAAGAGTTTGACATTATCTTCCTTGATGAGAATATGCCGGGACTGACCGGCATTGAAACCCTCGAAAAGATTAAACAGCTTTTTCCTCATTTACCCGTTGTAATGGTGACAAAAAGCGAGGAAGAACATATCATGGAAGAGGCTATTGGTAGTAGAATAGCAGACTACCTCATTAAGCCGGTCAATCCGAATCAACTTTTGCTTGCCGTCAAAAAGAATCTCGAGAAGAAAGAGTTGGTCATTCAAAAAACCAATATTAGTTACCAACAGGAGTTCCGAAACATTGGAATGGAGATCAGTAATAGACTAGATTTCAACCAATGGATTGAGATCTACAAAAAGATAATAGGATGGGAAATCAGACTTGCTCAGTCAGGTGATTCAAGCATGCTGGAAGTCCTTCGCCAACAAAAGGAGGAGGCTAATCAAGTCTTTACAAAATATATAGAACTAAACTACCAAACATGGGTCAAGCCAACTACTGGTAACAAGCCCATCATGTCACATACTCTCTTAAAAGAGAAACTCTTTCCATTAGTACAATCTAATGAGAACCTGGCTTTCATTTTAATTGACAACTTGCGCTTTGATCAGTGGAAAACCATTCAGCCGCTAATTGAGGAGGTATACAGATTAGAGTCAGAGGACCTTTATTACGCCATCTTACCAACCGTAACTCAGTTTGCAAGAAATGCTCTATTTAGCGGTTTAATGCCTTCAGAGATAGCAAAGAAGTATCCACAATGGTGGTTAAATGACTGGGACGAAGGGACAAAAAACCAATATGAAGAGGAGCTGTTAGGAGAAAACCTAAAACGTTATGGTCGAGATATAAAGTTCTCATTTAACAAAGTACTAAATCTCAATGTGGGCAAGAAATTGGCAGATAGCGTTTCTGATCTGAGTACATATAAACTCAACGTAATCATCTACAATTTCGTTGACATGCTATCACATGCCCGTACCGAGATGGAGATAATCAGAGAACTCGCTGACGATGAACCTGCTTATAGATCGTTAACGCTAAGTTGGTTCGAACACTCTCCTCTTTTTGATATAATCAGGCAATTAGCTCTCAAGAGAATTCCAATAATCATCACCACTGACCATGGCAGTATAAGGGTGCAGAACCCTGTCAAGATTGTTGGAGACAGACAGACCAACACCAACCTTAGATTTAAAGTTGGAAAGAACTTAAACTATAACAAGAAAGAGGCCTTCACCGTAGCTAATCCGGAAGATGTATTCCTTCCTAAGCCATCAATAAGTTCAAGTGTTGTGTTTGCGAAAAACTACGATTTTTTTGCGTATCCTAACAACTTCAATTACTACGCTAATTATTACAAGAACACTTTCCAACATGGAGGTATCTCTATGGAAGAGATTCTGGTACCTTTTATCTTCTTAAAACCTAGATAAACCAAGAAACTTTTAACATTTAGACCAATTAACCCTGCTTTCAGCCTAACATAAGCAGCGTTAGTTTAATTTACCCTCTTAATGGATAAGTTGACTATATTGGTACCCTTGCTTTAGGTTTCAACTAGGCAAAGTTTCAATAGACTTTGGATAACATAGATAATACTTCCTAGTTGCTTCAGCCAGATATTGAAGAGCAAGACGACCACTTGCTTTAGTAACGTCTATTGAATCACCATTTCTTAGCATGACATTAATAGTGCTAAAATTCGGATCATAAGCTCTATTTTCAACTACACCACTTGCGATAAAGAAAGCAGCATCATCAATGCTAACTTTATACAGCTCTTTAACTTTGCTTTGATACTCAATCAACACCTCTGATTCAATAGGTGTATCCTGCATTTTAATTCTCCAAAGGCGACGGTTAATTAAATCTGAGCATAAGAGCGAGAGTGTTTGATCAGAAGCATCAGCCCAGACTTTAATAGAGGTCATAATATCGAAATCATCAAGAGTGGCAAAAGAGGAGAGTATTGAGCGATTATCTTGAAAATCACTTAGAGTAAAATCGTTTTTTAAGAAAAGAGCCAAAGAGGGAGTAGTAAATAGATCAGTGCCATTGTTAGATAACCAACGTGCCCGTTTTAAGATATTAACGAGCATATTTTCAGCAGCGAGAACCGTTTTATGCAGATAGACCTGCCAATACATCAACCGCCGAGCAACTAAAAAGTTCTCAATAGAATATGTTGCCTTGGCTTCTGCAACGAGTTGGTCATCGGAAACTTCAAACATCTTAATAATTCTCTCTGTACCAATACTACCCTCAGAAACGCCAGTAAAATAGCTATCACGCTTTAGATAGTCGAGTCTATCGACATCAAGCTGGCTAGAGACAAGCTGATGAAGGAACCTCTTAGGGTATTCATCCCTAAAGATTGCCAGGGCATATTCAAGTCTATTATCGAAATGAGAATTTAGGCGATCCATGAAGAGATCCGAGATTAATTCATGAGGCATCCCAGAAACGATAGAGTGCTCGAGGGCATGAGAGAAAGGACCATGACCAATATCATGAAGAAGGATTGCTACTTTAGCGCCCAAGGCCTCATCATGTGATATTGTATGGCCTTTTAGCCTGAGAACCTCAATAGCCTCATCCATCAAATGCATCGCCCCGAGAGTATGATGAAATCGGGTGTGAAGTGCACCGGGATAGACCAGAGGGGTAAGCCCTAACTGCTTGATTCTACGAAGTCGTTGGACCCAAGGATGCTCGACCAAGTCAAAGACCAAACCGTGAGGGATACTTATAAATCCATGAACAGGATCGTTAAAAATCTTTCTTTGAGTCACTTCTATGATATTTTCTGCAAGTTTACCTGTTTTTTACTGATGAAATAGGATCTTGAGAAAAAAGGAATAAAAGCCACCATGAATAGCCGGGGCTAAAGCCAGTAAAAAAGGGTTAATTCATTTGAAATCCTTATCTTTGTGATATAGATTTTCCGTAAAAATATTAGATATGAGCGACGAAGAAAAGAGCCTTTTAGCCTCTGAAAATTATACAGCCGACAACATTCAAGTATTAGAGGGTTTGGAAGCCGTTCGGAAACGCCCGGCGATGTATATCGGAGACATAAGCTCTAAGGGGTTGCACCACTTGGTTTATGAAGTTGTTGACAACTCTATAGATGAAGCGCTTGCTGGTTATTGTGACAAGATTTCTGTTACCATTCACGAGGATAACTCGATAACAGTAAGAGACAATGGTCGTGGTATTCCTGTTGACTGGCATGAGAAAGAGCAGAGGAGTGCCTTGGAAGTTGTTATGACCGTCTTACATGCTGGTGGTAAGTTTGACAAAGGCTCATATAAAGTATCCGGTGGACTGCATGGTGTTGGTGTATCCTGTGTGAATGCACTATCTACGACACTTCGTGCTAAGGTCTATCGTGACAATAAAGTGTACATGCAGGAGTATCATACTGGCAAGCCACAAGAACCCATTGCCGTTATTGGAGAGAGCGTTGAGACTGGCACTGAGATATACTTCAAACCTGATGACACAATATTCATCACAACTGTCTATGATTTTGAGATCTTGGCTAGCAGAATGCGTGAGTTAGCTTTCCTTAATAAAGGAATCCGAATCACATTGATTGATGAAAGAGTAGTTGAAAAGGGCAATGCCTTAGCGGTTGAATTCTATTCTGAGAATGGTTTAATCGACTTCATCACCTACCTTGATGAGACCCGTGAGAAACTCATACCCGATCCCATTTATATTGAAGGTGAGAGAAACGACACCCCAGTTGAGTTGGTAATGCAATACAACACATCCTTCAGCGAGAACATACACTCTTATGTAAATAACATCAACACGCATGAAGGAGGCACTCACCTTGCTGGTTTCAGAAGAGGATTAACCAGAACCCTTAAATCTTACGCAGAGAAATCGGGAATGCTTTCCAAATTGAAGTTTGACATTTCAGGGGATGACTTCCGTGAAGGGTTAACTGCGATAATTAGTGTAAAGGTTGCAGAGCCTCAATTTGAGGGACAAACCAAAACAAAGCTCGGAAACAACGAGGTAATGGGTAGTGTTGACATCATGGTCAGTGAGGCTTTATCGAACTATCTGGAAGAGCATCCTAAAGAAGCACGAACCATTGTCAATAAGGTTATTCTTGCAGCTACAGCAAGACATGCAGCTCGCAAGGCACGTGAGATGGTTCAGCGTAAGAATGTCCTTACAGGATCTGGGTTACCCGGAAAACTAGCCGACTGTTCAGAGAGAAGCGCTGAGCAAGCTGAGATCTTCTTAGTCGAGGGTGACTCTGCAGGTGGAACAGCCAAACAGGGAAGAAATCGTCGATTTCAAGCAATACTTCCTCTTAGAGGAAAGATCTTAAATGTAGAAAAAGCTATGCAGCATAAGATCTTCGAGAGCGAAGAAATCAAGAATATCTTTACCGCACTCGGAGTTAGTATTGGCACAGAAGATGACACAAAGGCACTCAATCTTGAAAAGCTTAGATACCACAAGATCATTATCATGACCGATGCTGATGTTGATGGTAGCCATATTGCCACACTTATTCTTACATTCTTCTTCCGTTACATGAAAGAATTGATTGAAAACGGTTATGTGTATATTGCAACTCCACCCCTCTATCTTATTAAGAAGGGCAGTTCCGGTAAATATGCCTATAACGAAGATCAACGACTTCAACTTATAAAGGATCTATCTAAAGATGGTAATGAAAAGGGTATTCATATTCAACGATACAAAGGTCTTGGTGAAATGAATGCTGAGCAACTATGGGAAACAACCATGGATCCAGAGAGAAGAACCCTTCGTCAGGTAACCATCGAAAACGGAACTGAGGCCGATCGAATCTTCTCTATGCTTATGGGAGATGAAGTAGCCCCGCGTCGTGACTTTATTGAAAAGAATGCGCGCTACGCCAGAATAGATATCTAAAGAACTTAAAAATTAGAAGCCCTGCAAATCATTGCAGGGCTTTTTTTTATAAATAAGACAAAAATGTAACGAGAAGAGATAAGCCCCTGCTTCCCTGCCACAAGAATCAACACATAATTTCAACAGCTAAGAACGCCTTTAACCTTTTTTTACACATGCATTAACCATTATTGAGAAAAAAATGCAGTTTTTGGCCTACTTTTGATGTTAATTCAGAGAAAAAAAGAGAATCTATTTGTTTCTTTATCATAAATCATTCATACTATGGTAAACAGACTTCTGCAGCACCTATTAATAGCTGTAATGTTAGTTTACGCTACAGGCTGTACAGGACAAAGCCGTAACGTTGAACAGAAAAAAGATCTTGTGCTTACCGATCTCGTAAAAAGATCAGTAGAACAATTTCACTTTGATCCGCCTGCTTTTGATGATAAGTTTTCAGAAAAAGCATTCGATGAATATTTTAAACAGGTTGATCCCTTTAAAAGGTTCTTTACCCAACAAGATATTAACGAACTTAACAAGTATAAAGATCAGATTGACGATGAATTCAAAAACTATGAGTTCAACTTCTTCAATGATGCAACTGATATTCTAACCCAAAGGCTCTCGGAATCAGAGAGTCTTATGAAGGAGATTTTGTCTAAGCCTTTAAACTTCGACAAAAAAGAGACTTATGAGATTGATCCTGAAAAGCGGACATATGCCAAGGATATCACAGCATGGAAAGAGAGTTGGAAACAAGCTCTAAAGTACGAGGTATTGACTCGTTTAGCTGAGAGTATAGAGAACCAAGAGAAGAAGAAATTTGATCCTGAAAAAGGAGAGAAACCAAAGGCTTTTGCAGCAATGGAGGCTGAAGCACGTGAAAAGGTACTCAAACGTTATACTGATTGGTTCCATGAAATAACAAAAATGGAACGTAGTGATCGTATGGCCGATTATATAAATGCAATCATGGCCGTTCTAGACCCACACACCAACTATTTCCCACCAAAAGATAAAGAAGATTTCGACATCACCTTTTCAGGACAATTGGAAGGAATAGGGGCTACACTCACTCAGAAAGATGGCTACATTACAGTTGCGGCGATTGTTCCCGGTAGTCCTTCATGGAAACAGGGAGAACTCTCAGTTGATGACAAAATCTTAAAGGTGGCTCAGGGAGATGGAGAGCCAGTAGACGTTGTTGATATGAGGTTAGATAAAGCCGTGCGTTTAGTAAGAGGTAAAAAAGGGACGAAGGTAACTTTAACAGTAAGAAAAGTTGATGGAACAGAAAAGCAAATCCCAATAACACGTGATATCGTAGTAATTGAGGAGACTTATGCTAAATCGGCTATCATTACTGACTCCATAACAGGAAGTAGAATGGGATACATCTATCTACCATCATTTTATGCCAATTTTGAAAACCCAAATGGGCGAAGCTCGGCTGGTGATGTAACAAAAGAGGTTACCCGACTAAAGAATGAGAAAGTAGATGGAATCATCCTTGACTTAAGAAACGATGGTGGCGGATCGTTACAAGATGCCATCGAGATTGCAGGGTTATTTATTGATCAGGGGCCAGTGGTGCAAGTAAAAGGAAGAGGTACGAGAGCACAAGCCTTTGGTGACCCAGCTCCCGGTATTTTATGGGATGGTCCGTTAGCAATAATGATCAATCCATTTAGTGCATCAGCATCAGAAATTCTGGCAGCGGCCATGCAAGATCATAAAAGAGCAGTAATCATAGGATCTACCTCATTTGGAAAAGGAACCGTACAAAGATTCCTTGAACTTGATGATATCGCACGTGGATTCGATGATGTGAAGCCTTTGGGTGCTATTAAGATGACTATTCAGAAATTCTATAGAATCAACGGAGGGGCAACCCAGTTAAAAGGAGTTACTCCCGACATTCCCCTACCCGACCAATACGCTTATATGGAGGTTGGAGAGAGAGATCTTGATAATCCTATGCCTTGGACAGAGATCGCTGCTACGCCTTATACACCTATTAATTCTGATAATCTCTATAAACAATTAGCTCAGTCCAGCAGATTAAGGGTCACAACAGACTCAACATTTACCCGGATGGATGAATACGCTAAAAAACTTAAAGAGCAGAGAGATAAGACTCTCATTCCACTAGACTTGGCTGGCTTTAAAAAAGATAAGGCAGAAACCGAGAAGATGGCTAAAAAATTCTCTAAAGTAGGCGACTATTATAGACCGGTAAAAGTATTACCATTAAGCGGAGAGACGATTACCCCTACTGATACTACTAAGGTAGAAATGCAAAAAAGATGGGTTCGAAACCTTAAAAAAGATGCCTATATATTTGAATCAATGAATGTATTAAGTGATTGGAATAAACTTGCAGTAAAAAAAGACTAATAGTTATTAAAAATGAGCAAAGAGGGTATTCTATTTTGGAATACCCTCTTTTTTTGTAAATACCAAAGAATATTCAACAACTTTAATATTTTATAAAAAATTAACACTCTTTATTCGCCCAATCTCATCTCCTGACTTCGACACTTTTATTGGGCATGTTTTAACTCTAATATACAGATGGTACCGAGATCTGGCGTCTAGCATTTAGCAGATGGCTTCTGGCAGATGGCTTCTGGTAGCAAGTAGCCAGAAGCTGTTCGGTGCTTGCAAATCTTTGAATTCTTGAATTTTGAATACAGTCTGTTGCTGATTACATTTAAACACGAAAAACACG
>JAJTBW010000268.1 GCA_021286705.1 Sphingobacteriia bacterium | reverse complement strand
TCTCATCGGTATAGACCTCCCCGGTGATCTCGCCCATATATTTCAGGGCATGGCGTAGAGTAATGGCCTCCGTTGTTTTAAGAGCCGGGGTGTGATGGCGTCTTCTGTAGAGCTATATTGGTACTTTCGATGCCTGTCTGTTCAACCATCTATTGCGTAGGTCGCCTCTATAAGCCAAATAGCTATCCTTTTGCTATGGAATTAGATGTATTCTTTAATTCTACTATTAAAGGTATTCTCAAATAATTTCATTTCGCTGTTCACTATTCCTATTTTAGTTGCTAATGCTTTCCAGTCTTTCACTGCTATTGCCACCTCTGAGATGATCTTTGTGGCTACGTTCTGAGGTACCATATAGTCTTCGCAGACACCTGATAGCATTGCTAAGTCTGCTTTATTGGATGAGTTGGAAATAAGTAGGCTATGATATTCATTTAGCGTTGGATTCATGTCGTAGGCAGGGGAGAGCGTCCACCCTTTAGCAGTGAGTAGGAACCCGTGGTTACGGAAGTGGTCGTCTGTGTTACCGATGCAAATATTAAAAGCTACACGCCGATATAACTCTTGAAGATTCTTGTTTACCTCCGTACAGTTTTGAATTATGAAGTCTATAATATCTAAGTACCCGTTTCCTGTATTTGCACTGGTTCCATCCGAAAAGCCTAATAAAGTCATCGCAGAGGCAAAATGTATCCGTCTGCCATCGTCTGTTCTGTCAAAGCGACGTGATAAGTGTGTGTGGTACTTATTGCTTGTGGAAAATACCTTTGTAGATGCAGCATTAATGCCTGCTTTCTTTGCCAATAGGTGACAGAAGTGTTCCCAAAGTCCTGCGTTGAAATCATCTTTGCGAGAAGGGAATTTGGCAATATACAGCACTTTGTCTGTGTCGACTACACTGGCTTTCGGTCTGGCTCCACCCAATGAAGAGCCTGATTGTATTAATTGAGTAAGCCACTTTTTATCAGGTAGTTTGTTTTTCTCTTCGCTTTTTTCAATTTCCCCACTGGCATGAATCAATTCACGGATACTGGTTAATGGTGGGATGCGTAATTTGTCGCTTGAGTTGATAAAGTCTCCAGAATGTGTCTCTTTAAACCGAAATCCACCCATGCGAGCTGAATCATCAATCTCAAGCAGATAATCAAATGAGGATAAGCGACGGACAGGCCGTTTCTCTTCATGAGCCAAAATTTGTTCTCTTCGGTTGAGCAGAGTACGTCCCCATCTATCGGGTAAAGCATCAGAGAAGCAGTCAAATATATCTTTTTCAGGTTGAGTGTATTGTAATCCTTTATAATTGTTCAGGTCTGCGCTAATATATAAGTTGCCATATCGCTTCAGCCATTTATCACTAAACTGAAAGGCGTAACTATCCGAACCACGAAGCGATTCATAGCTTAGCTCGCCAATGAATTCAATCTCCTTTAGCCATTCAAAGTCGGCATACACCAATAGTTTTTTCATTATTTATTCCTTTTTTGATGCACGTTCGCGATTCTTTAAGGTCAAATCTTGAAGTGATTTCCCCAATTTATCTTCTTTGGCAAGCAAGAGAATATCTTCATCCAATTGCAGAGCGTATAGCACTCGAAGATAGATACCTATGGCTACGGTAGACATACCTTTTTCGATACGTGATACCGTGAGGGGGGAGCAGGTTGCTCTTTCAGCCACCTGTGCCACGCTCAAATTGCGACGTAGGCGTGCCAACTTGATTTGTTCACCTACAATCTCCATTTTTTGCTCTAGTTTTCGAGGCAATTTGGTGCCCATTGTATTCTTTGCCATAGTTGTAATGCATCATATAATATGCAAAAATAATGCTATTTATTCATTATATGATAAGTTGATGAGTTTTGTTTTAGCTAGCAGTAAGCCTCGAGACCCAAATACAGCACGAAAATGAGCTAAAAACAAGTTAAATCAAGAAAAGTCTGCAGTTTCAGCCGGATGGTTGAATGTGAGAATGTTTAATATCAAATCTTGATTACTCATTAATCGTTATCCTTCTTTATTTTTGGTGTTTTTTATTTTTAATGTCAGCTTTTTAACTTCATTATCAAAATCGCTTTCGTAAAGTTGATCCTGAACGACCCGATATTTATCATATTCCTGTTCTGCCAATCGTTTTGCAACATCATGAGAAACAGTACCGGCATCCTTTAAAATATGATATTCATTAAATTGCAGAAAGGCATCGAGTTTTTTTACCCAATCTGCCATTTTCATTGGAATCTGACGTGCTGCCTGATTTTCGGCATAATCGAGGTACATATTTACAACCCTGTTTAGGCTGCTTATTTCTTCCTCGCTTAAATAGTTCTTGGTAATGGATACATCAGTTTTAATAACCTTACCATGAGGTGCATTCTTCCAAGTTTGGAGCCCCATATTAAGCAATGAAGCATTTGCTCTGGAAGCGACTATCTGGGATGCAGTTTTCCCGGTAATAGCCCAATGCAGCTTGTTTTGAACTGTTTTAAAAAAGGTTTGGGTAATATCTGCTTCCTTGTTATAATCAATGCTGCATTGTTGGTAAATGTCAGTAATCTTCTGATAAAAACGCCTTTCGCTTGCCCGAATCTCCCGGATGCGTTCCAGAAGCTCATCGAAGTAATCTTTGCCAAATCGTTTACCCTGTTTTAGCCTCTCATCGTCTAATACAAAGCCTTTAACGATAAATTCCCGAAGCGTTTTGGTAGCCCAAATACGAAACTGAGTTGCCTCAAATGAATTAACTCTATAACCAACGGCAATAATTGCATCGAGGTTGTAAAAATCAATATTGCGTGGAATGCTACGAGTGCCTTCTTTTTGAACTATTCGAATTTTTCGAATAGTTGAAACTTCCTGAAGTTCACCACTTTTAAAAATTTATTTTAGATGATAATTGATTGTATTAACCTCTACACCGAAAAGTTCTGACATTCGCTTTTGATTCAACCAAAAGGTTTCATCATTGAAAATGACCTCAATGCTTACATTACCCTCTGGGGATGTGTAAAAGATTATATCTGAGAATTTTGGTTCTGTATTATCCATATTTTCCTGTTTTATAAAACCATTAGTGTATTCAATATTGTTCCGTCTGCCCTGGAATAAAGCGTTTCCCAGTTTTGAATGAACGGCACTGTAATGGTTGCAAAGCCTGCAATATCGTTATATGATATAGCTAACTCTTTATTCTGGTGAAAAGCAAAATTTCCTTCCTGATGAATAGCGTTGTTTTGATAATGCCAGTAATAAACACTAACAGCTTAGTACATGACAAAAAAATAATCTAATGAAAATCAGTAAATTAAGGTAAGAAATATTTGGAAATGACGTTGATTTACAGTAAATTAGAAGAATAATTCCACTCATTTTTCTAATGAAGAAAACCAACGTCACGAGTAAAATTACTGATTTGTTCCCAATATTAGACACTCATTTCAAAGTAAGAATGGCCTACTGGGTAAGCTGACCAGCTTCCAATAGTTTTGTCAGTATTTATTCCTTTTTAGAAGCACGTTCGCGATTCTTTAAGGTCAAATCTTGAAGTGATTTCCCCAATTTATCTT
>JAJTBW010000267.1 GCA_021286705.1 Sphingobacteriia bacterium | reverse complement strand
TGTTTCTAGTCTCTTATTAGCTATTGCTGTAATAAAAACTCCCTTGAGTGGAATGGTGAGAAAGGCAGTAAATGATGCCGCTACGGAGGGGGCAGTGGAATTTAAATCCCTTGGAGCGGCAGCAAAAGGATTTAGTAAAAACATATTACCCGAAGGCTTTAATGAAACAAAGCAATTTGGTTACCAACATGGTCAGAAGGTTTTTGAATACAAGGGTAAGTACTTCTCAAAAGACATTGATGGCCACAATGGAGGTGTATGGAAAGTCTTTGAAGCTGTAGGAGGAAGGCTGAAGAGAATAGGTACAGCTGATGAAACTTTAACCATTTTTAAAAAGTAATGCAATGGAAATAAAATTAATAAACTCGAACAATTTTGACCAAAATTTCCAAAAGCTACTTAAAGCTAAGAAGGGTAAAAACATAGCAAAAGGAAGATTGGATATTGAACCGATTAAACTTAAAGCAAAGGCAGAATTAATAATTCTTTTGTTATCTTCTTTAAAATTGTCCGCAGGTATAACCTACAAAGTCCTTTTTTGGGAAGAAGATGCGAAAATTGAAGACTTTTTTAAGTTTAATTTTCCAAATAAGAAATATGTGAAAGCTTCATCTTATAAAAATGGGAAACAGGCGGGTGTTATTTTTGTGGACGATGAAACATTAGACACATCTTTTTTAAAGTCAATACTAAATAATCATTTTAATTTTGAAATGGCCAAAGAGCCATCCCAAAATATAAGAGTTCAGCTTTGTGCTAATCTAGATGACTATATTATACTATTAGATATTTATGATGATAGGGGTTTAGACATCTACTATATTAGCCCACTAATTGGAGCAAATTTATAGCTCATTCTTCTAAAATATAAAACACAAAACCCGCTGAAACGGGGATGAAAGCTCTAAGTGCTGCACCTGCAAGACTTACACAGCAAGGATAAGAACATATTGTTGCTCGGCATTGGTTTACAAGTAGTGCTAAAGGTGCTGGAAAGTTTTTGGAAGGAACAACAGTTCGAGGATTAAAAGAAATGATTGAAACTACGACTACAAATGGCCTATTTCGAGCAAACACTTTAAATAGAGCAGGTACCATAGCAGAATATAATTTTGGGAGAGTTATAGGTACGACATCTGGTGGAGCACCTGCATCAAGTTTGAGAGTCGTAATTGGTTCTAATGGTAATGTAATAACAGCTTTTCCTTTTTAAAAATAATATACTTATGATGCGAATAGAATATAGTTTTTCGGATAGCAATACTACTAATATTATTAAGGCTGATGAGATGGCCTTAAGATATAATCTATTTTTAGGAAGTTTAACTCTTAAAAAGGATAACCATTCAATTCTTATAGATTGGGATTGGGTACCCCTTTTGGATTTTGCTTTGTGTTTACTTGAAATTTACAAAAAATTATCGAACCAATCAAGTGGTCTGCAAGAGTTTGAATTTACTGAATCAGATGCTAAATTGATATTTGAAAAAAGCATTGACAAAATCAATATTGCAGCTTCTTTCTCCAATGAAACTCTTGAAACAAGTTTTGAAGAGTTTCAAATAGCTACTAAAAAATTTTACAAGGATGTCATTAATGACATCCTTGTAAAAAATAAAGAAATTAAAGAAAATGCAACATTCACCAAGTATTTACAAGAAACTGAAAGGATGTAACAGTAGTAGCCGCTAAAACGGTATCGACTGAAGGAAAGTGGATTTATGGTGCATTCAAATCAGAAGCTAAGTGGGCAAATTAATTTGCTAAACGAGATTGGACACCAGAACAAGTTTCAGAGGCTATTTTAAAAGGAAAACAATTTGATGCAGTGAATATGGTAAACAAAGCAAACTCTGCTACAAGGTATGTACATCCGACAACAGGTAGATCCGTTGTTATTGATAATGTAACAAGGGAACTTTTACTAGTTGGAGGAGATGGATTCTTATGGTAAATAATCTAAGTACATGACAAAAATTCATTGATATTGATACATGATTGATCCTTAGAGTTTAATCAAATGATAGCCACATAAGAAAGTCCGTGATTGAATATACTCTGTTCTTTTCTACCATGTGTTTTCAGAGAAATTGATCAAATATTTGATGCGGATCTAATATCTTA
Source organism: Sphingobacteriia bacterium (assembly GCA_021286705.1). GTDB lineage: Bacteria > Bacteroidota > Bacteroidia > Bacteroidales > TTA-H9 > JAJTBW01. Next base: position 1,449 of record JAJTBW010000267.1, on the reverse strand, counting down.
TTTCCCTGTCGTTATGATATTTAATCCATGTATCACCTATAAATTCACTATCCGCAGTTAGGCAATTACTACACAGACTAAGATTTTCTTTATCAGCTAAAAAGGAGTAGATCATCTTAGCAATCAAGTCAACGTCTAGGATAAAATCAGCAATAAACCGCTGAATACGCCTCAAACTGGAAGAAGATAATGCTTCGCTATCGATAGACATCAACTTTAATCTGGAACGATCAATTTTTCCTTTGAAATGAGTTTCTAATATTGGGAACAAATCAGTAATTTTACTCGTTGCGTTGGCTTTCACCATTAGAAAAATGAGTAGGATTATTCTTCTAGTTTACTGAAAACCAACGTCATTTCTAAATATTTCTTATATTAATTTGCTGATTTTCATTAGATTATTTTTTTGTCATGTACTAAAGTAAATAATATGAAAAGGATAATCTATATTCAATTATTAAATGAAGGGTCTGTTGCTTATAGACCTGTTTCTTCTTATGAAATAGGGAATAATATATTTAAAGTAGTTGGCTCGGATATTTATGATCCTGATGATGAAGAATGGGAATTTCCTCCTGGAACTTTTGTGTTAGTGGAGGAACAAATAAAAGAAGGAAAGAAAGTATTAATAGCAATAAGAGAACAAAACCCCGAATAGGGGCTTTTGTTATTTAGAGTTATACGTTTTTTAGTTTTGTAATCCCTGATGATTAAGTCCATGTAATGGAATATGCGTTGTTTTTCATCATCGGGTAGGCTTTCCAGTTCATCCAGCCGTTTAACCGTTTCTTTATCATAGGTGGCGTTTAGTCCTTCACCCAAGAGGTAGTCCACTGAAACATCAAAGGCTTTAGCCCGCTTTACAATAACCTCAATAGAGGGTGAATTATCGCCCCGCTCATACTTGCCAATCATTACCCGTGAGGTATCAATCTCTTTGGCCAGTTCGTCTTGTGACCAGTTTTTGGCCTTTCTAAGCTGTGTTATTAAGTTCTCCAATGCTAACCATATTTATCTACAGTTGCCGTTTTTGCGATTAATAATGCAAAATTAGGAGAATGAATTTATATGTGAGAGCTATACAGGAACCATCAACTGGCATAACAACCAGACGATGGGCGATAACTTCACCCAAACGATGACCTTTGATGCCATGAACCGCCCCACTACACAGACAGCTCATAACCTGCAAACTACGGCCTTTGTCTATGGCAAGGGGAGTTTGTTGGATAGGGAGTAATGCCATGCAGAACTACACCCAGATGTTCTCCTACGATGAGTTGGGAAACCTACAGACGATGCAGAGTCAGGGGAGGTGGTCTAGGAGCTATATCTACGATAACGTAACCAACCGACTGCTTCGCCATGAAGGGACAAACAACGTCTATACCTATGATGCTCATGGCAACATGACCTCGATGCCTCATTTGTCGTCCATGACGTGGAACA
>JAJTBW010000266.1 GCA_021286705.1 Sphingobacteriia bacterium | reverse complement strand
ACTCGATATCGTTCGTAGCGCTTCCATATGGTAATGGATTAAGCCACTGGGGTTGTTGAGCGACTACTCTGCTTAGAATACAAATGTAGATTAACAGAGAAAGACTTATTTTTTTCATATACTATTTTTATTAATTGCCCATCATTTAGAATATTAACAATATAATCTCCATTTATAGATTATCCAAATTCCTAATAATTCAAATCCATTTCTATTAGTTGTGTTTAATTTGTTTATTAGTGATTGGAGGTCTTCTACTAATCGTTACCTCATCAGACCCATGACATCCGTTATTATCGGTCACTGTAACCCGAAAGACACCTGCCGTCTTGGGAGCAATTACCCGTGAGGTTTCAAGACCGGGTTGCCACAAATAGGATACGAATCCTTCGCCTGCATCCAGAACGACTGGTTCATCATAGCAAGCAAGTATATCGACGCCTAGATGAACTTGTGGAACAGGGTTAACCGCTATTGTGGCTTCTCCGCTCAAAGATCCACTACAATAGGTATTTATTGAATTAACAAGGGTATATACCCCTGGTTGATTTGTGAAGAATTGATATGGGAACGGGCCATTATAACCTGTAATATTTCCTATTGGGATCCCATTTCGAGCGTAAGAAAAAGAGATTGGAAGTGTTGCGGGACTAAAGTTAATGGATATTGGTAGAGTTGTACCGTCATCACAAACAGAGCCACCTCCACTAATTACTGCATTAGGACAAAGCACTGGGGCTTGAACTGATTTTTGCAACTCGCAATAAGCAGAATCCCAAAAGCTAGCTGTAATAGTATGCAACTGATTATCACAGGTGATTCCATCAAGAGAATAACTCATTGGAGACGTAAACGGCCCGTTATAGACAGAGCTACTACCAGAGATATTATCATAGACAACAAGCTGACCACTGGGTGGTTGATTTGTGAAATAAATCTTACCGGTAATCCTAAAGGTATTCGTTAATGGATTACAAACACCCGGTAGGGCCGATAACTCAAGTATTGTGCAATGATTCACTATATCACAAGATGTTGTTCCGGCTCCCGGCTCTCCAATATTGAATTGGGAAAAGAAAAGATCAACTAAAGTAGCTGGCGAGGCTAAAATTATCAAATAATACTCTCCAACGTGAGCATTAGGAATAATACATGTATCTGGAGCTGAATAAGTACTACTACAATCAACAATGTTATCCAGAGTTAAGCTTTCCACACAAGCATCTGTTGGAGTAGAAAAAGGGCCATAACAGATTAAATCAATATTCTTAGAAGGAATACATCTTACTAAAAGCTTTATTGTTCCAGAAGTCTCAATACGAGTATAAAACCACCTAGGGTTAATACAAACATAAGCATTATTACACCAATAATATGCACAACAATTCAGTGCATTTTCACCGGCACAACACTCATATGACATATAAGCATACTGTGTTCCACCTATTTTCATGGAATAAACGCCACTACCACAAAAAGGTCTAGCTTGATGACATGAATCATACCATTGTTGATCTTTTCCTTTGTAAAGTAATGATTCAGATTTTGAATTATCCACTGCGCAACTATCGTTACCAGAAATAGTATCTGATTGAATCATTACACTAACTATACTTGAAACAAGGGGTTGTCCTGCATTAGTATGTGCAATGGCAGCTACTAAAATCAAAATTAGTAACAACCCTAATATTGCAAATCGCCTTACTTGATGATATTTAGATAAAGGATTCAACTCTATACCTAAGCTTAGTTAGTTTTGTTTAATGTCCTTTTCGCAACAATATTTCCATCTTTATCAACTACGTGAATAAAGTAAATGCCTTCAGGAATACTCGCAGTAAATATTAAACTATCATAAGTTTCATTAATAATATCTAGATCAAAATTATATAATCTAACTTTATCTCCAGTCATCAAACCCTGAATAGTTAGTGAAGAAGTAAATGGATTAGGATAGATATTTATTTCTCTTGATTCTAAATTAACAGAAATATCAGTTGGCGGACTTATGACACTATTACATAGTGTAGTACTTATAAAATCTACACCTCTAGGTATGGCAATAGCTTGATGATATTTGAAAATAAATGAACCCTTATAATTAGATTTACTTTTACAAGATTTAGTAAACCATTTTGATGCCCATCGTGTAAAATTTAAATCTGAGAAACGATCAAACATAAAGGCAGAGTGTCCATAAAGCAAAGGAGCTGCATCAATTGGCGTAAGAGACATCCCTTGAGTTGCATAGCCAGAAATAAAATGATTATCAAACCATTGATAACACTCCCCAACACTTTCATAATTCTCATAAAAACCCTTTTTACATAAGCTCCCATAAGAATCAACACAAGGTAAACTCATACAATCGTTAGAACCTTTTGGGCAATAGGTTTCAGGTAAAAGAATATCAAAATAATGATTGCCATTTCTTTCTCCTGTATATAAACCAAAATTTCCGTTTGGAAAATTAGAAGTCATTTGTTCAAAGTAGTGCCATGCCCAATGGACAGTACCCATGAACTTTCCATCAAGGGGTTGTACTATATAACCTGGAGCGACAGTAGGAGAAAAAAAATCATTATCTGCAAGTAATGTGTACATCTGAGGTATCAAATCAAGGTATTGACCTAAAATATTGTTATCTTGCTGTCTATAAGTACTCTTACAGAGATTATCATTCCAACCGGGAGCTGCCCAAGCCTCCAAGTTTGTTACAACACCATGAAAGTGAGCCTTTTTAGCAAAGTACTGTGGATGGTTCGCTAAATTTCTTACGTATCTTTGATAATAAGCAACTTTAAAAAGTTTATCCAAAGCTGTTTGATGATTTGCCGTAAGCACGTAACTAGGTTCATCAAGTGTCAAGGCAAATACTTTAATATTTTGATTAGCGCATAAATCTAGAAAATCAACAACTTTATCACGATAACCAGGGTATGGATTAAGTCCAAGATCATTTTCATTCGGAACAGAACCATAAGTACTAACCGAAAAGAAAATTGTATTACAACCAAGATTCTTTACATTATTTATAATAGTTTGATTGGGCTCGCTCATAAAAACAGTAGGATCATTTGAATCTCCGGCATCTGGTTTTCCATAATACAAGATAGCTTGATAATCGGTACCTACTGATTCTATCCCCTGAGCCATTACCTCTTGTGCAAGAGTTTGTAATAGACAAACAAGAAGAACTAATGTTTGTATAATTTGTAATTTAAAATTTCTCATAATTATTGCATTAAGGTGATCAAATATTAAGGGTATTTATCATTTTGTAAAAAGAATATTACCAAAAAATATTGAAATGAAGTTGAATAAACATATAACCCATACTTCGAATTACAGCACTCTTTGACAAAAACAAAGATAAAACAATTTCATAAAGAAACATCTAAATTTTTATATGCTATTGATTTATGAATTAGATGCTGAAAGATTATTTGTAGGTGTTCAAATTTGCTATTTAGGTTTTATAAATACGTAACAGAGAAGTAACTGAATGAATTCTAACCTACACTCTAATTCACAATTACCTTGCAGGCGCTCCTTGAGTCACGCATCTGTAGGTTTAAGATCAACATTCCACTACGCATACCATGCAAAG
>JAJTBW010000265.1 GCA_021286705.1 Sphingobacteriia bacterium | reverse complement strand
TTGACCCAATGACAGTAGTAGCAAAAGGAGCCGCTTTATTTGCATCAACAATCACAGTTTCAGATGAGGTAAAAGAAGAAACACGAGACAAAACAAAATTGCAGTTGGACATTAAGTATGAAGCCACATCTGTCGAGTTGAATGAAATGGTTAACATCAAGGTGCTGAAAGAAAAAACGGTTGCTATATTTCCCGAAAAGGTTTTTGTAGACGTAGTTCGTTCTGATGGTGCTTGGAGTAGCGGTGAAAAGCAAATTGGTGAAAAGGTATCAATAGTTGAAGTTGTATTAAATGAAGGTCAGTCCAATTCTTTTGATGTAAATGTTTATGATGAATCGGGCAATAAACTAGAGTGTCAGCCAAATCAATTCTGCATTTTACAAGGGATTGGCGGTTTGGATGGAATGCAAGTTTTACCTTATCACATAGGTATTGCAAAATATTTTGAATCAGAAGGGAAAGTACTTTTTCAACCTGTAAAAGGACTGGAAAAAAACAAACGGCTTCCCGCCACTGGTATTTTAATTGGGTTTAAAACAGAATTTGACTTAACACCTGGTATAGGAAATGATGTCATTCGCATTCCGATTTACCAAGGTGACTATAATTCTGAGGGAACAAATTCTTTATTAAACAATCACGTTTTTGATATTCTGATTTCGGGAGAAACTCTTCCTACTAAATTACCCGCAGGCAGCACTATAAACATTACCATTAAAGTAGATAGGTATCAATTAATGACTGTCATCGCAGAGTTTCCAGAAATAAATTATACTACAGAAATAAAATTAGATATCAGACAGTCTCACGCAATCTCAAGAAATGACATTGAGAAGTTAAAAAGTGAATTGGTTCTCTTTTATTCCGATAATCCCACAATGGGCAAAGAAAGATTCAGATTTCTTCTTGGAGAACTTATCAGAATTGGTAAAAATGACCTAGGACAAGATGAAAAAATGCGAATTGTTGACTTAGTAAAAAAAGAATTAATCCGATGGATGTAAAATATAAAGGCATATTACCAAAAGGTATTTCCATAAATGATAAATACAGCATTCTGCTTTTTATCAAACAGGGAAGTAATGCCGAAACTTATCGTGTTAAAGGAACAGACGGAAAGTTGTATTTTTTGAAATTATTCAACTACTCCAAATTGCATCGTTCAGCATTTGACAGCGACAATAACCCTTTGGAAATTGAACTTTTAAAAAATGTAAAGCACGAAAATATTGTCACTTACAAGGATAGTGGTGAGATTATTTACGAAAATAAGAAGTTTGGATATTTGGTTTTAAACTTCATTGCTGGTGAAACATTAGCGGAGAGAATAAGCCGTGAGCCGTTTAATAACTACTATGACATTCAAGGTATAATATCTGATGTTTTAAAAGGTTTAAATTATCTGCATAGTTTACCCGAGCCGATAATCCATAATGAAATTACACCACAGAACATAATGCTTGACTTGTCAAGTGATGTTCCGAAAGCGAAAATCATTGACTTCGGTTTTGCACGTTCATTTCATCAATCCACAAAATCATACAACAAAGAAGGATTAAATTTAAACTATGTTGCTTCGGAGTGTTTAAATGGATTGTATTCAGCTCAAAGTGATCTTTTTTCAGTTGGTTGTGTAATGTATCAATCTCTTTTCGGCTTGCCGCCTTGGTTCAAAGATGTTTCAAAATTTCAAGCCGACAGAACAAATGCAGAAGAAATTATTTTGCATGAAAGAAGCAAACCTTTGTCATTTCCAAAGATTTCAAAAGACTTTGTAGGCTATGATGAAACAATAAATTTGGTTTTGAAAAAGGCATTATGTCAAGATACAGAGAGCCGTTTTCAAAGAGCTGATGAATTTTTGCAAGCGTTGAATAGCGAAATTGAAGTGGAAGACATAGACAAGGTTCAAAAAGTCAAATCAGACGAAAATTCTGAAAAGAAAATCCAAAATAAAAAGGCAAAAGGAAAGGGTTTTGATGCTATTGCAGGAATGAATGAGTTGAAAGCACAGTTACAGTTAGATGTTATTGATGCTTTGCATAATCCCGAAGAATACGCTAAATATGGGGTTACAATTCCAAATGGAATGTTGTTATATGGTCCTCCAGGTTGTGGTAAAACATTTTTTGCTAAACACTTTGCTGAGGAAGTCGGTTTCAATTTCATGTTAGCTACGCCAAGCACTTTGAAAAGCCGTTACATAAATGCAACGCAAGAAAACATTGCCAAGATGTTTGCAGAGGCAGAAAAAAATGCACCGACAATTATTTTCATTGATGAAATAAACGAACTTTTACCTAACCGTGATAGCGCTGCCCACGAGATGGCAAAAAGTGCTGTAAACGAAATGTTGGCACAAATGGATAGGACAGGCGAAAAAGGTATTTTTATAATAGGAGCAACAAATTATCCTAATATGATTGACCCTGCGATGCTTAGAGCTGGTCGTTTGGATAAAAAATTCTATTTACCACCGCCGGATTTTGAAGCGAGAAAATCAATTTTTGAAATGACATTAAAAAATCGTCCACTTGACTTTGGGATAGATTATGATATGCTTGCTAAAATGACTGAAAACTATATTTCTGCTGATATAACCGAATTAATTGTTCCTGATGCAGCAAGGTTAGCATTGAAAACAAAATCAAGAATATCAATGAAGATTTTGGAAGAAATAATCAATAACACTAAACCATCTGTTTCGTTGCAAGAATTGAAAAAATATGAAATCATAAAATCAAAAATGGATGGAGAACATATTGAACAAAACAACCCACACCCAAGAATTGGTTTTAAATCCTAAAAATTGAAAATATGGACGCAATATCTTTTGACAAGCTACTATTTAATACCGTATTTTGCTGTATGGCAGCAGATGGCGATATAGATAAGCGAGAAATTTCTCTTATAAAATCTATTTGTGATAAATCTGCTTTATTAAGCAACTTTAACTTTCAAGAAGAAATCAATAAACTTGTAGAAAAAATCAATACAAGTGGGAAAGATTACATTCAATATTATTTTGACTTATTAAAGCATACCCAGCTTTCCGAGGAGGAGGAATTAACATTGATTGATTTTGCCATTCAAACAATAAATGCAGACGAAAAGATTGAGTATTCGGAAATAAAATTCTTTAAAAATATCAGACACAGATTAAAAGTTAGAGATAATAAAATTTTAGAACGTTTTCCAGATATTGAACAATATTTAGAAGATGATATTATTACAGACGGTTTTCTTGACAAGATTTCAAATCAATACTTTCAAGCAATCGAGTTGCCTCAATTTGATTTGATTACTATTGAAACACAATCAAGTGACAATTCTAAAAAGGAAAAATAGCCTCCCAAAGTTAGAAGCACGTCTGCAAAGCTTAATTAAGCAACGTTCAACTGTTAAACGCTGTAGACCTCCATTGAAAAGCATTTGTAAGATGTAATTCAAAGGCTTGCAAACGTGCTTTCTCCTTTTTAGACCCTGTATCCCATTTTTAGGAAGGTTTTTGATTACCAATTCTTAAAACAAAATAATGGTTTTTAATGGGAAACTAATTACATAACAAAGATTCAAAGATATTGATACGAAATTGATTCTTAGAGTTTAACAAGACACCAGCCA
>JAJTBW010000264.1 GCA_021286705.1 Sphingobacteriia bacterium | reverse complement strand
AGTCTTGTTAGTCTGTGAGTTAAGTGATGCTCTATGGGACTGACGGGGCGAAGCTATGAAACAATTGCCTATTTGAAGAGAGTTTAGATTTCAGCTATATCCGGAAACTTTTAGGCTATACGAGTTCTTGTATAACTGTTATTTATTCTGATGTTAGAGAATACTCTTCAAATTGGAAGTGGAGAATGCTTGCTATCCAAAGCCCTTGAAAGCTTCTTAAAGTAGACTGGTTGATTCTTGCAGAGGGCAGTTTCAAACATAGACATCAACTTTAATTTGGAACAATTGATTTTTCCTTTGAAATGAGGATCTAATAGTGGGAACAAATCAGTAATTTTACTCGTGACGTTGGTTTTCTCCATTAGAAAAATGAGTGGAATTATTCTTCTAATTTACCGAAAATCAACGTAATTTCCAAATTTTTCTTATTTTAATTTACTGATTTTCATTAGATTATTTTTTTGTCATATACTAAGGGCTACGACACAGCTACGCTACTCACTTGTTTGGGCTCACGCTTCCTTTTGCACATTTGCAGGTTAGTTTTTAAAAGCGCAGGCAAAATTACGCATTTTAAAAACTTGCTCAGCACCACCTGCAAAAGAGCTAAAGCCCACCGCACAATCAAAAAAGTACGCCAAAAAATTTACCCCCCCCGTCTGTTAGCGACATTGTTAATAATTATCTTTTGACTGTAAAAAGCATTTTATTACTTTTGGACATTAAATGTCAAGTCAAATCATTTCAAATTGAAAAATATAGCCCAAATAATCAGAGAACTAAGAGCGCAAAACGGACTATTGCTTCGACAGGTTGCTGCAGAAATAGAAATTGACCAAGCTCTTTTAAGCAAAATTGAACGTGGAGAGCGAATGCCAACAAAAGATCAAGTTATTCGTTTGGCTAAATTTTATAAGGTTGACCCGAATGAATTTTTGATTGCGTTTATAAGCGATAAACTTGTTTACGAATTGCAAGACGAAGAAGTGGCTTTAAAGGCCATGCAAGTAGCTGAGAAGAAAATAAACTTTATAACTAAAAAGAAAAATGGCAGGTAAAAAACTCATAGAGAAAATTGCTGGTGAGTTACCGAGCCATTACGCTGACCGGCTTGGGTTGGGTTATGCCAAATCGGTGAATCAAGAACATAAAAAAACAAACGGACAATTTTTTACTCCTGCAGAAATAGCTGGACTGATGGGGACATTTGCAGAATCTGGAGAAAGTTATCTTAGAATACTTGACCCAGGTTGCGGAACAGCTATTCTAACTTGTGCTTTAATAGAGTCACTTCTTCGGAAAAACAACAAATTGAAGGATGTTGATTTGACAGTGTATGAAACTGATAATGCATTAATTCCATACACAAATGAGTCATTAGAATATTTAAAAAGTTGGTTAAAGGAGAAAAATATCGAATTAAAAATCTCTATTCATTCAAATGATTTCATTCTCGAAAACGCAGATTGCTTAACAGATACTGGCAACTTGTTTTCACAGACAATTGATCCTTTCGATATTATTGTTTCAAATCCTCCCTACTTCAAACTGCCTATTGACGACAAAAGAGCCGTTGCGGCAAAAGCAGTTGTTAACGGACATCCGAATATTTATGCCATTTTTATGGCTATTTCCGCAAGGTTACTAAAAGAAAACGGACAACTAATATTCATAACTCCGAGAAGCTACGCTTCAGGGAGTTACTTCAAATTATTCCGGGAGTATTTTTTCAAAATAATTGAAATTGATAAAGTGCATTTATTCGTTTCTCGAAAAGACACATTCAATAGAGATAAGGTACTACAGGAAACAGTTATCATAAAAGGAACACGAAAAGAAAAAACAAATCCGAAGCACAAAGTAAATGTTTATTCATCACATGGTTTAAAAGATATTGATTCTCCGATAATCAAATCTTTTGCGCTAAAGGAATTGATTGACCTCAATTCAAATGAAAAAATATTGTATTTACCAACGAGTGATTCAGACGAAGCTATTTTGAATGTCTTTAAAAACTGGAATGGAAACTTAAATAAATACAATATTCAGATTTCAACCGGCCCCGTTGTTGCATTCAGGTCAAAAGATCATATACACGATACCAATCAAAACGGAACAGAATTTTTAGCTCCGCTCTTTTGGCTTCATAACGTAAAGCAAATGATCTTGGAATGGCCGATGCCAAAGCCCGATAAAGGACAGTATGTAAGAATACAGGTCGAATCAAAATCTATTCTAATTCCTAATAAAAATTATGTTCTATTGAGGCGTTTCAGTTCTAAGGATGATAAAAGCAGATTGGTTGCAGCTCCATACTTCTGCAATTTTATTGAAGTAGAATATATCGGGGTAGAAAACAAAGTAAATTACATCTATCGCCCAAAAGGACATTTAGAAAGAAACGAAGTAGTTGGGCTTTGTGCTTTATTGAATAGTAGTTTATTTGATTCGTATTTCAGAATATTCAATGGTAACGTGAATGTAAGTGCTACGGAACTCAGAGAAATTCCCCTCCCTCCACTTGAAACAATAAAAGAAATTGGAAATAGCGTTATTCTTGCTAATGATTTTTCAGTAGATAATGCCAACAAAATTGTAAGTGAACTTTTTGAATTTACACCAGCAATAATATGAGCAAACTTGACGAAGCAAAAAAGATACTCAAAGAATTAGGATTGCCAACAGCGCAGCAAAATGAAATATCAGCGTACACGTTATTGGCACTATGCGGAATTAAGCCTCGTGATAGTTGGAGCAAAGCGACACGTAAGAGTTTAAAAGTTACAAAAGGTATTATGGCCTTCGTTCTCGATGTACATAAAAAAGAATACGCACCGAATACAAGAGAGACATTCCGCAGACAGGTTTTGCATCAATTCGTTCAGGCTCGTATTGCGGACTATAATCCGGACAATCCAAAATTACCGGTAAATAGTCCGAATGCTCATTATGCAATTACCCATGAAGCATTGGAAGCCATTCAAAAATTTGGAACTAAAGATTGGAAGGAAGCAGTTGAAAAATTCAAATCGGAAGCCGGGGAATTAGCGAAACGATATAAAAAAGAAAGAAAACAAAATCTGATTCCGGTAAAACTAAGCAATGGCAAAACGATTAAACTTTCGTCAGGAAAGCACAATGAAGTTCAGGCTGCAATCGTGCATAATTTTGCTGCAAGGTTTGCTAATGGTGGTTCGATACTCTATTTAGGCGACACCGCAAAGAAAGATTTGTTCGTAGATGAAAAGAAATTGAAAGAATTGGGAATTCCGATTGACCAGCACAGTAAATTGCCGGACGTTGTGATTTATGACGAAAAGAAAAACTGGTTATTCCTGATTGAAGCCGTTACTTCACATGGCCCGGTTTCTCCGAAACGAATTGTTGAACTTGAAGAATTTCTGAAAAGCTGTAAAGCAGGTAAGATATATGTAACAGCATTTCCTGATTTCACTGAATTTAAAAAACACTCCAATAACATTGCTTGGGAAACAGAAGTATGGCTGGCTGATACGCCTGACCATATGATTCATTTCAATGGCGATAGATTTATGGGGCCGAGATAAATTAAAATTCTAGGTACATGACAAAAATTCAAAGATATTTATACATGATTGATTCTTAGAGTTTAAC
>JAJTBW010000054.1 GCA_021286705.1 Sphingobacteriia bacterium | reverse complement strand
AACATAAGAGAAGCATAAGAGAGATATAAGAGGGATATAAGAGAGATGCTTTAGATGTGTTGAATATCAGAGAATTGGAACATGAGTATTTGTGGCTGGCAGGAGAGATTCAAGATTCAAAGATTAGCTACTATCCGCTGGCTACTGGCAGGTTATGGGCAGAATTCAAAATTCAAGAATTCAAAACTTAGCTGCTGGCGGCTAGCTGCTGGCCAGATGCCAGATGTCGATGCCAGTTGCAAGATGCCAGATGCCAGATGCCAGATGCTAGATGCCAGATGCTAAATGCCAGATGCCAGATGCCAGATGCCAGATGCTAGATGCCAGATGCCAGATGCTAGATGCCAGATGCCAAATGCTAAACATCAGCATGATATAAAACATGGCCAATGAAAGAGTCGAAGTCAGGAAAAATAAGCAACCATGCCTTAATGTTTGCCAAAAGATCTTAACCGGAAAACGTAATTTACCCTACTGATTAAGAATTATTTTCCCTGTAAATGTCATTCCAGACTCATCGATGGCAGATACAAAATATACTCCAGGCATAACGTTATTCATGTCTAATCTCAGTCGGTCGTTGGCTATCCCGTTTAAACGAGTTATAACTTTACCCGACAAATCGTAAACTGTAACATTCATTTTACCTTTCATCTCTCGTAAATCAATAAACACATAAGAGGAGGCAGGGTTAGGGTAGATAACCAACGAGTTTTTTGATATCTCATCCACTCCTATTGGTGTGTACCAAATATTCGGTAATTCTTTGATCTGCGCTGGCGAAAGCGTAGCATTCCATAGTTTAACTTCATCAATTACACCACGCCACGCATATTGAGTCTCTGATAGATCGGCTCTTCCAATCGTCAGATCTTTGGTAGCAGCACCCATAGATCCCTGTTGTTGTTTAAACCCTACCGGCTCTCCATCGAGATAGAGTTCAAGAGCATTTCCGCTATATACACCTGCAATATGGTGCCATTGATTCAATCCCAACGGCTCAGGAGAGTCAAGATCAACGGTAGCCTGATCTGTTTTGACAGTAAAGCGGATATATCCTTCGGGGGTAACTGAGAGTTTCCATCGTTGTTGCCAACTACCGTGTGATATTATAAATCGTTCACTCCCTAGTAACTCACAATAAACCCACGCACTAACCGTAAAATCATCAGTGAAATTCAGCTCAGCATCATTGGGGACTGAGACAACACTACTTCCTGAAGTAAATCGATATGCCAGATCAACCCCTCCTCTTTTATCAGGTACTGAATAGACACTTGACGCTACTCCATGGTGCTTATCAGCCCAAACATTCTTAGCCATCTTATCAAACGGGAGATAGAGGAGACCTGTTGTTGGAGCAGATGTTTGGCTCCTGACAAGAATTGTTAACGAGGCCACAGTTGTCAAATTCCATTGATTTGTTGCCCTGACACTAACGGTATATACCCCGTCCTCTTGGGGCGCCGTCCATGTTTTTAACAAATTACCTGTGCCTCCTAATTCTCCGGCAGAGGCCTCCCAAATCACGGTTAACTCCTCATTAACCTGTAAATTAGGTTCTATTCTTAGTGTTGTTTGACCATTAGGTTCGACAATTCTGGTATCGTAAAGTACCTGTCCAATATCAGGAGGCTGCGGGATAAAGTCAACTACTGTTAGACTAATACTATCAACTACCGTAGCCTCTTGATTAGAAACACTACATCTTAGTTTATAAGTGCCAATTTGATCTGGCGCCTTAAAAGTAATCTCAGCCCCAGTCCCTATTGGTTGCCCATCAAGCGTCCATGTCAAAGTCTCGGTTCCATTCCCTCCATCAATAGTACACCACGCAGAAACGTCAGAACCCTGTATAGCGGGATTCTGACTGACGCTAAAACCTTTAATATTAAGATTAGCACCGAATGTATACCCATAATGATAATCAATAACATGGCCATTAAGCATAAGCTTTCCACCGTTGATAGTAGTTGTAGCACCTGCAGGGATAAGAGTTATCTGTCTAACCTCATTAGCAGGGACATCAATAGAGGTATTTAAAGAAGCATTAGATATGATGATCTTCTCAGTTATCGCATCGTAAATATCCCAGGTACCTTCGGGAAGTTCGAGATTAATGCTTTTAAGCTGATTTAAGGGGTTAAAATAGATAAATGAAGCAAATGTCTTGTCGCCATAAAAATCGGTCTTATTAGGGTCTATTTGCAGAATTTCGGGCACATTTGTAGTACTTACAACAGCAGCCAAATATCCCACACTACTTCCGCTATAAAGCGAGAGGTTAGTATAAGCCCAACCCCCTTGGATAGCATCGCCTCGGGCATAGAGACTTTTTCCATTCCAGACCTCTTTAAGTGATTCGTATGGAATTACGCAATTTTCATCATACTGTACCGACCAATCATAAGAGTCTTGATGATCTTGAGCAACCTCATCACGATAAAAAAGGCGGCTAGCATTGGTAACGTTTAAAATCCATTTTGCTATTGCCTTTGTATAACGCTTATCATATTTAGGAAGAGGTGCCAGTGCAGCTGCCTGTTGAAATCCATTCATAACAAATGCATAATCATTGCCTGCGTCATTAGCCTCACCGATTAGTCCCGACACATCATTTCCATTCCAGCTACCGTTAATTGCACCCCATCCTCTTAACGGACCTCTATCAAAGCACCAGTTAAGCAATTTATCGATAGGATAGTTCGCCCCTCTTTCGGCATTAATTCTTGCAGCGATCAGTGTTCCATAGGGCAGTTGCAGTTCATAAGAAGGATTTGCTGTCTCATTGACCAGAAAGTCAAGTGCTTGACGTGCCCCCTCATAGTATTTCCGATCACCTTTTACATTGTAAGCATTGTATAAGAGCCATGCGATACTACCCGCTGATTCGGGTTCAGCAACTCCTGTGGTCAGCGGCTTTCCGGTAGCAAGATTAAAAGCCCTGTAATGCATATTGGGGTAAGTCCATGGTGATGAGTTCCCACCAAGAAGCGTTACTGCCTCAAGCCAACGATCTGCAATACGTGAAAACTGTTCATCAAACTCAGGGGCTGCATTATTGTATAGCGAATTAAGTTGATAAAAATAGATGTTAGGCATTACGTCATACCACCAGTCTCCACCTGAAGTAGTACTATAGCCATTTAAATAAACATCCTGTCCATTCTTTTTATTAAAGAAGTCTTTCATTGGAGAGACCCAATCTATTCCCTTTTGATTTAGTTTATCAATACCTACAAGAGAGGCTCCAACAACAGCAGGTAAAATATTAATTGCCTCTGCCTGTTGATGGTGCCATTTAGATCTGACATAGGTATCCAGATAGACAGGTGTAACATCAGGATAATTAAAGGCACCTGTTTGGCCAAAAGAGACAAGGGGAAGGCCTTCACCTGTAGTAGACTGGTTAAAGACAAATTGGTCATAGTTTACAGCAACTTGTTTCCAGTCCTTTATTTTTAAGGGGGTTGGCAAATTAGGCATCAAGTCAACCCGGTTTATAGGAAGCTGTCCCGTTTGTGCGAAAAGACTGGAAGCAAACAGAATAGACAAGAAAAGAATAACCGGAGATTTAGTCATGTCAAAAAGTTTTAAAAAAGTGCCTGTCTCTGCAGTAAGGCAGACAACAGGCACTTACTTATTATACCCTAAGTTAATTACTTAGCAGGGTTTTCGTCGTTATAAAGTTTGGTAACCTGGCCAGCAGTCAAAGGAGTGCTGTAGACTTTAAGCTCGTCAATGACACCTTTAAAATAGCCATGGTTTTCAGGAGTTACACCCCAATCAAATGTTTCAGCTTCTGCATTTGTTGCAACTGCACCAATGATGAAAGGAAGTTCTTTCTCGAGTGAACGAGTTAATGGACCAATGCCCTTGTTCTCAGCATTCCAAGTCTTTGTGAGGACACCACCAACATAGAATTTTAATTCGTTAGCAGTACCATCAAGAGTAACTACGATATGGTTCCACTGACCAGCTTTGATACTCTGATCTGTTTCATTGTCAGCATCAATAATACCACCGTCTGATTTCTTGTAAGTAAAGAAAGGTTTTCCACCGCCTTGTGTTTGCAGTTTGTAACCATTCCAGTAGTTCTGAGAAACGATGTAGTTATTTTCGTATAGTTCAGAAGGTTTAATCCAAACGGAAATAGAAAGGTCTGCTGGTAAGAAGACAGTATTCCAAGGAGTTTCAAGATAAGAACCTTTTTCGAAGTTGATAGCTTTACCGATTAGACCATCAGTCCATGAGGGAGAACCAGCATCAGTACCAAAAATCTTTTCGGAACCCTTGTTAAAGGTAGCAACATGTTTAATAGTGCCATAAGCTGTGGCTGTAGTACCTGAACCTTCATCAAAATGCCAACCGGCAACCAAATAGAGAGACTCATCGATAAAACCATATGCTTTTGAATCAAAAAGTTTCTTTGCTTCATTAAGCTGAGTGGTTAAGCTATTAACCTGAGCCTGGGTAAGAGTAGCAGCAGCAGCTGTTTTAACAGTTGAGAGCGTTGATTTGAATGTGGCAATAGCCTCAGCGGGATAATCTGTTGTAGTTGCAGCATTAGCTACAGCCTCTAAATCTGAAATAAGTTGTAATAAAGCGGTCTTGTCTGCGGATACAACTTCAGGATCATCGTCGTCATCACTACATGAGGTGAGGGCAAATGAAAGACCCATTAAGAGAGCCAGCATTAAAACCGGCAGTCTGAAAATTAAATGCTTCTTCATAAGACTGTGTTGAGATTAATAGTTAAAATGTTGATAAACGGTTATTTATATTGCTTGATTTGCATCAATCTCTGCCTGTGGAATAGGCAGATATCTTTTTGTTTCGTAATTAAAGGAAGACCCAAGGGCACTCTCAGCAACCTGCTTTCCCCAACGCATCAGGTCGAAATAACGATGAAACTCTTGCCCTAATTCAACACGACGCTCATGTTGAATGATCTTCCTTAAAGCGCTTTGTCCTCTTTCTGTTACAGGATTAAGCAGGTCGGTTGGTACCTCTCCTGTAATGCTATTCTTTGCTCTAACCCTCACTTTATTCAAGTTGGCTAGTGAAGAGTCAACGTTACCTATCTCGTTGAAGGCCTCTGACTTCATCAATAGAACATCGGCATAACGTAGATAGATGTAGTTTAAATCACCATCTCCCTTGAAGGTCAATGAGATTTCAGTAAGAGGTTGTTGATGTTTCTTTGTAAGATATCCGGATGGAGACCATGAAGCCTGAAAAGGGGTGCCATTAAGCCACTCCACGCCGTCACGCCCGACCGTAGCATCAAGTCTCGGATCATACGTACCACTTGTAGATTTCTCGTAAGCTGAAACAAGTTCATCTGTAGGAGCATTAAAACTATATCCGCTCTCTATTGCAGGGGCAAACCATTGATTAAGACAGTTCCCCAGCTTAGGATTCTTGCCGGTAAGATGTTGAATCTCCCATATAGACTCTTTGCTATTCTCATTCTCCACCTTAAAAATATCCTGATAATGTGGTAGTAATCCATAAACTGAAAGCCCCTCAAGTTGCTGGAATGAACTTATAGCTGATCCCCACTTCTGCTGATATAATTGAGCCTTACCCAACAAACCTAGCGCAGCACCACGAGTCGCCCTTCCCTGATCACTACTACTGTACTCAATAGGAAGAACTGCTATTGCGGCATTAAGATCAGCTTCTATCTGAGAATAAATAGCCTCAATGGATGAAAGAGGAACATGAATTGCGTCTTGGGTTACCTGGGGCTCAAGTTTCAATGGAACCTTTCCCCAAGTATTAACAAGGATAAAGTAGTTATAGGCGCGAAGGAAACGAGCTTCTCCAATTATCCTGGTCTTAAGCGCATCCCCCATTGGGGTTTTATCTGTGTATGCTATAACATTATTCGCTCTTGCAATGCCTTCATAAAGAAATTGCCAGTAGGTATTCACAATACCATTGTTCGCATCTGCAGTAAAGTTATCAATATAGGTTATCTCGGCCTGGTCTCCTGCGTTACCCCCTTTAATAGCATCATCTGAAGCTACATCTCCAATGACCCATAATGCATTATTAGAGCCTGAAAAAGAGATAGCATTATATGCTCCTGTAAGGGCTTGTAAGGCTTGTGTTTCATTTTGATAAAAGGTAGAACTGCTAAAATCACCCTGTATCTCTTCATCCAAAAACTTATTACAGGAGGCTAAAAGACCCGGAATCACAGCCAGTAGAATCCATAATGATTTCCTATTGAAGTGCCAATTTATCTGTCTTTTAACGGGATTTATTTCTGATTTTCTATTCATTGCTACGCTCTTTTAAATTGAAATATCAAAACCAACCAGGAACATCCTTGATGAGGGATAGGTTCCCCAATCAATACCATTAGCGCGGTCGCCTTCTGATGTTGAGTTATCACTTACCGTCATCTCCGGATCTAATCCTGAGTACTTGGTAAATGTTAAGAGATTTGAGGCGGAAACATAGACTCTTGCCTTTTCAACCCCTAATCGTTTAAGGAAACTCTTCTCAAAGTTGTAGCCAACCTGAATGTTCTTAAGTCTCAGGTATGAACCATCTTCCAAGAATCGTGAGGATGGACGTGCGTTATTTGATTTAGATGTCCATGATGCTCTGGGTTGAGTATTTGAGGTACCCTCACCTGTCCAATGGTCATCAAAATACCGCTGAGTCACATTAAAGCCTCTGTAAAATCCTTCTATATCCTGAGCTATCTGATTGTAGATCTTATTACCAGCCACACCCTGGAAGAACAATGATAGATCCCATTGTTTATACTGTCCATTAAGTGTTAAACCACCTATCACCTTCGGGATAGCACTTCCAAGATAAACACGATCCTGATTGTCGATCTTTCCATCACCATTCTGATCCTTAAACATCACATCACCAGGTTTAATATCGTTTCCCTGGAAGGCATGAAGTAATATCTCCTGCTCATTCTGGAATATCCCTTCCATCTCAAGCAGATAGAAGGCTCCAATAGGCTGACCCACCGCTGTACGAGTGGCATAAACACCTGACTCTACCCGTCCGTCCATAAAGGGAGCATCAAGATCAGTTACTTCATTATGCTGTAATGTAACATTTCCAATGACGTCAAATTTGAAGTTGCCTGCTTTCCCATGATAGATAGCCTCTAGCTCCACACCGCGATTCAGCACTGAACCATTATTGATCCAAGGGGCATCGGCATTTCCTGATGAAGGAGGAATGGAGGCTTTTACTAGCATGTCCTCTGTCTTCTTATTGAAGTAATCTATGCTAAAGCCAAAAGAGCCTTCCCAGAGTTCGACATCCAAACCGATATTAAACTGCTTACTTGTTTCCCATTTTAAATCCTCATTTCCTAAAGCACTTTGGATATATCCACTATTAGAGGCGTTACCGAATGGATAGTTATAATTTGGAGAGATTCTGTCTGAGTAGGCATAGAGACCGATCTCTTGATTACCAATGGCACCATAACCGGCTCTAAGTCTTAAACGCTCTATCCACTTCACTTCCTGTAGGAAAGCTTCTTGGTCAAGTGACCAACCTCCACTAAATGAGTAGAAAGTACCCCATCTGTTATCGGCAGTAAATCTGGATGAACCATCTCTACGTACTGTTGCACTGACAAAGTATTTATTCTGATAATCATATGATGCACGACCAAAGAATGAAACCAACGTAGAGGCCCATTGAGATTGTGATGCAATCTTATCGCCTGAACCGTTGCCGATAAAAATCAAATTATCATCTTGTACAGGGAAGTCAGAGTCTTCGTTGTATTGTTCTCTACCGTTGTTTTTTATGGCCTCAAACCCACCCATTGCAGAGAAGTTATGATCATCTCCAAATCGATGATTGTAGTTCAACACACTATTTGTCGACCAATTCATATACCTGAAATCGCCAACCAGTAATCTGTTTTTCCCATTAATACGGTTATTGGTACCCCATGTACGATCAAATCTTCTTGAATAGCTATTTCTGTAATCAACACCGAAGTTTGATGTAAACTGAAGATCCTTTATGATTTGAGCCTGAAGATATGCCTTACCAAGAACGATATCATCATCCCTGTGGTTATCGGCATATTCTGCCATTCCTATTGGATTATAACCATCTCCTAACCACGAGTCATAAATCTGATTTCCAAAATACTCACTGGGTCTATCTACAAAATTACCATTGAGATCTCGGACTGGGATAGCTGGATTACGGAAGAAAGCATATCTGATAATACTGCCTCCATTACCGCCCAAGCCGTCACCTGATGAACCGATGATGTCTGTACGAGCCATACCGGCACTTAAAGCCATACCGGCTTTTAGCCAACTGTTAACCTCTGTGTCAACATTTAATCTGGTAGAGCCCTTCTTGTATCCACTACCATCAATGATACCTCTTTGATCAAAGTATGAGGCACTAAAAAGGTAGGTCGTCTTATCACTTCCTCCTGATAGAGAAAGGTCATGTGATTGAATGGGGGCAATTTTAAATAGCTCTTGCAAATGATTTACATCTGCGAATTTTGAAGCATCAGCAGTGCTGATTAATGGACGTTGTAAGGCTGTAGGAAGAGATAAATTATCATTCGTTGCAGCTTCATTATAGATCTTGACATAGTCGGCGGTATTTGCCATTTCGGGTAAATTTGCGACCGACTGAATTCCTGCTTTACCATTGTAGGTCACACGCATTGATCCTTTTGTGCCCTTTTTAGTGGTAATTAAAACAACGCCATTATTTGCCCGTGCACCATAAATTGCGCTTGCAGAAGCATCCTTGAGTACTGTGATATTTTCAATATCAGCAGGGGCTAATACATTAAGCGCATCAGCAGTGGGTATCCCATCTACAATATACAATGGGGTATTACTTGAATTCAATGACCCTGCTCCACGTATACGTACGGCTACTCCTTCACCGGGAGCACCTGTGTTCTGGGTCACCTGAACTCCGGATACCCTTCCCTGTAGTGTTTGCTCAACACCTGTGACGGGAATGGCATTCAGTTCTTTGCTCTCAACCTTTGCAACGGCTCCTAATACATTACTCTTCTTGGTAGTTCCATAACCAATGACAACAAATTCATCAAGAGTGGTATTTGAACTCTCCATTGCAATATTGATGGTAGACTGTTGTCCGACTGCTCTTTCAACGGTCTTATATCCAACATACGAGAAGGCTAAGATAGACTTAGGGTTAACCTTATCAATCTCATATTCACCCTTTATATTGGTGATCGTTCCCTGGGTTGTACCTTGAATCAGGACGGTAACCCCAATCAACGTTTCTCCTGTTTTTTTATCAGTCACCACCCCTTTAACTGTTCCCTGGCCTAGAGCCAATGAGAATGGGAATAGGATGAGTAGTGCTAGTATTATATGATTTCTCATGACAGAGCTTTTTACTATTTATAAGCGAATACGGTAGAATTCACACTATATATGTTCTTTTTCTTGTCAATGGTTGAGCCAGCGGGTAGCTGCACTATGACAACGGCTTGATCAGCACCAATCCGGATTCGATTGATCCCTTTTAAATTCTTTCCCAAATATTTATGGGATACTATATCATAAAGATCAACTGCTGATGTAGTTTCAATGGTTACCTCTATGACTTTCTGATGTGGATTGTAATACAGTGTCGTTGGAAATGGACTCTGAGCATAGAAGTCGGTTACATTGCAATCAAGTGCCAAGACCCCTTCTACATCCGTTGTTTTAACCATTGCACCAAAAATCCCGGAGACAGCAGTGCTATAGAGGCTAAGCATTGACTCTTTAGGCTGACCTTTTACCCACTTAGGCCCGTCGCCAAGTGATACTGGTGATACTCCTTTTAGTTCAGGTTTATTGTAATCGTCAGCTTTCCTTACACCTTCGTACCCAATCAGGCCTCCTGTTATCTCCTTTAACTCAGGCAACCATTGATTTATCTCTGATACCTGATCTGGATAAAACAGCCGTGATGCGTTTACATTGTTAAGCATCCACTTTCCAATTGCACGAGCAAACTGTGGCTCATATTTTACCATGGGCACCAAGGGCCAAGCCATTACCACGCTATTCATAAAGAATGCAAATCCGCCACCATCGGTAATGCTACCCTGAAGACCATGAACGTCATAATCTCCCCATCTCTCTGCAATAACACCCCATCCGAATCGACCATCTTTATTCTGGCATCCATCGAATGTCCAGTCAAGCATCTGCTTAACATTGTAATTCTTACCCTGCTCAGCATTCAGTACTGCTGCTGTATAGGCTCCAAATGGAAGTAATATCTCATAGAAGCGACTCTCTTTCTGAGCATCTAGTGCTGCAGTAGCATTAATAGCACCCTCAAGATACTTTGCATCTTTAAACTTCCTGTATGCATTGAGTAGTACATAACTGTGACCACCGGCGGCATCTTGTTGCAATGGAATATTGTTTACAACTCCCTTCATCTGGGAATAGTCGAAATAGGAGTAGTTATAATTCCCATTTAAAACAGAATCGGCTTTGTAAAACTGATTCGCAATGCTCATCAAAATCTGATCTTGATTTTCCACTCCCGGGAAAAGATCTGCAACTCCATAATAGAGAACATTAGGAAAGACATCATACCACCAGTCTCTGCCATAACCACCTCCGTTATGCGCCACCTCAGGAGAGGTGTTATTCATCATTATATTCCAATGATTATCACTATTATAATAGTTCTGAACCATTTTTACATAGTTAAATCCATGCTGATTGGTCTTATCAATACCCATCAAACCGGCACTTATCAATGACTCTAACGATGTTAATGACTCATGAAACTCTCCATTATTTGCCTTAGGCCCCTGACGAACATCATGAATGACAGTGTAAAGACCATAGGTTACCTGATCAATATTTCTTTTTGAACTATCGAGCCAAATAAATGGACCATAAGGATTCTGACTCGCTAAGTCATAGACCAGACTATCAAAACCAATGGCTTTTTCTTTCCAATCAATAATCTTATAAGGAGAAGGCATGGAAGGCATCTGCTCGATCCTGGCTATCGGAGTTTGTTCAACCGGCTCACCTGACTGTTGACCACAAGCTATTGCTGAGGCAACTATTAGGATCAAGAGGCTATATCTCTTAAGTGTTATCTTATTCATAGTCTTCGTTATATGATTTTTTAATAATCAGATTTGCAAGAGGGATACTTAACATCTGCAGAGCTGCAACTATTACCAATGCATATCTTAAGGCAAATGTCTCACTGACAAAATAGACCAAGGCAATAAACAATCCCAGGCCAAGAACTCTGCCAGCATACAAACCCAATTCGTGGTTCATTATATAGGCATACTTATTTCTATTCTCCTTCTTCGATACCACATCTATCACTTTCATCATTATCGGAAAATAGGCTAAGTCGTGCAGGGGCTGAAAAAAGACTTTACATAGCACAAAAACGATAACTCCTGTGGCTGATAAAGCAATACTGTTATAAAGCGTGCCAAACATAAAAATGGTAATTCCTATGGCGAAGATGATACTTCTGTGACTCGCATTTGTGTACCTCCCCAATAGGTACAAGATGATTGCTGTCAATGCACCGCTAACCCCCTGAATTAACCCCAATGAACCTTCATGCCCGACATATCGTAGAATCAAGATTGCAGGTGCCGTAACAAGAAAACCTTGTACTAACCCTTTTAATCCGGCTAGAATCATCTGGTAATTCCATAGCTTATCAAACTTAAAGAATAAGAAGTCCTTCTGTTCGGGGTTAACAAATTTCCCTCTGCTAAGTGATATAACCGCCAACACTGTAATTATAAAGACAATGATCGTAACAAATTGATATCCTTTGTTAATATCAAAAGTTATACCTAAAATCTCAAACCCTTCAATCTTTGCCAATACTGCTCCAATCCATAAAGGAACAATAATGGATGAGATCGTAAAGAAAAACGACTCTAAACCAAAGAAATAGTTCCGGTTTTCATCATTCGTAGTATTTAAAGCCATTAAGTATCGGTTGGTCCAGAAGAATCCTGACGCTCCTCCGAGAATTAACCCTGCGATAATCAACCCCGGAAGCGTCACAGAACTTAAGAACATCATCCCCGACATTGAGATGCCACTCAACAGGATACCAAAACTGTAGAGGTAATTAACTTTAAAGGCTTTCAATAACACTCCATTTGTAAAAGAGGCTATTACCAACCCAGTATACATGGCAATCTGAAAAGAGGCAACTAACGTTGTATCATTCGTATTTCGCATAATGTATGCCCCAATAAATATCTCAACTACCGGCAGAACCAATGCATATAGCATATTGGTTATCAGTAGTACCCGCATATCATGGGGCATCGACTTAAAATACTTGAGTTCTTTTAGAATATTCGCCGCCATCATCTTATTTTTTCAATGTTGATAATATCTCTTTAATAGAGAATTGAGCACCACAGATCACCTCATCACTGGCTCCGTAATAGATCGTTACGGTATCGCCATCAACCAAATGTCCGTTTGTAAAGACTACATTGCCAAAGAAACCTGTCTGCTCATAAGTAGCTATCGGCTCCATTATTGGCTCTTCTGACCTTGCTAAGACCTTTGATGGGTCATCTTTATCCAGTAGCAAGGCACCAAGACAATAGCGATGATCTGCATTGGCTCCATGATAAATCTCCAACCATCCCTCTTCAGTTAAAATAGGTGAACCACCTGCTCCAACACGTGCTGAATCCCATTTGCCTTTTCTTGAAGTAGCGATACATGTATGATTTCCCCAATGAATCATATCAGGTGATTCAGAAAGCCAGATATAGTTTCCACCTATTTCAGGACTGCTGGGTCTATGTAATGCGTAGTATTTCCCGTTAATCTTACGGTCGAAGATGGCACAATCTTTATTGTGTGGAGGGAATATCATCCCTTTTCTGTCGAAGTTCTTCCAATCACTCGTCTGGATTAGTCCCACCCCAACACCCAAAGGAGAGACTTCGGTAAATGATAAGAAATATTGACCTTCATGCTCTACGACTCTACAGTCTTCTATGCCAAAAGTCTCCTGTTTACCCTCTCCAAAGATTGAATCATATCCATCGGGCTCATAGAAATGGATGCCATCACCACTACACATCGGTCTTAAGTAAGAAAGTGTGGTGAGGAAGTCGTCCCCTTTATAATTAATAACCCTCGGATCAGAAAGATCCAATGTAGGGTCATTTTTATCAAAACTGAGTATCTCAATTTTCCCCAAAGAATTATATACCGGGAAACTAATCATTCCTTCTTGCTGGCGAGGTCTCTCGGCTACGCGCAACAATAACCACACTTTCCCCTTAAAACGAAACACACCAGGGTTTAATAGACAGGTTATTTCCATTCCTTCGATTCCGGGCTTTAGATCAGAAGGACGTAATATCGGGTTTGCGGCAAATCTATTCGCTATATCCATCGTTTGCATTTTTTTTCGATGTCCAAAGCTAAGGCTACAACCCTCCTAAACCCGTCCGCCCCGTTCCAAATCTTGTCCGCTACAATCCAAATCTGCCTGATTTAGACCAGCGCAGACGTTTTCGGAACAGAGTAGACACTATTTCCTCATTTTTTTATTCCGTTTGATTCAAGTACCCCAAATTACCTATCCAACCACCTATCTAGGATAGAAAGAGTCGCCTCACCTCATCAAATGTATAGTAGCCCCCCCTATCCTGATAATGATTTACAACCTGATTTAAGATAGGATCACGTCTCATTAGAGCTGCATTGCCTACAATTATCATATACTCCTGGGCTCGTGTTAATGCAACATTGAGTTTACGATCAATCTCAAGCTCCTCTCCAATCAGCTTTACCCGCTCTTCAGAAAGGGCATTAATCTGCGAAAGGTTATTTAAACACATCGAATAGATAATCACCTCTCTTTGACTTCCCTGAAAGCGTTCAATGGTATCAATAGTAATCCTACTGGCATACTTAAAGCCCGATTCATAGAGCTTATTTCTGATCAATGCAATCTGACGACGATATGGGGCGATAATTCCGACAGTCTTTTCAGGATTAAAATCAAGTTGAGTCTCTATTGAATGGTTGTATAGCTCGTTTACAAGCCGACAAACTATATTCGCCTCATTTAAACTAGTCTTTACTGACCCTGAATCCTCCTCTTTTAGAGTATCAAAAAATAAAAGACGCTTATTAAAAAGCTTCATAATACCTGTTAAACCAGGAGCCTCTGCAAATTTTCCAAACTTCGCCAATTGCCTCATTTTATCAGCAACCTCCAATTCACCACTATAAAACAGGTCATTTGGCAAGTCTGATACCACCTGATGCATCCTTCCTTGTTTGGTCAAATTTCCTAAAGCCCAACTCCACTTTTTATCTCTAACGTTATACAAAAGTCTTTCAAAAAGTGATGATCGACAATCAAATAGACCAATCTCAGATAGATCCTG
The DNA here is from genome assembly GCA_021286705.1 of Sphingobacteriia bacterium. GTDB lineage: Bacteria > Bacteroidota > Bacteroidia > Bacteroidales > TTA-H9 > JAJTBW01. Next base: position 8,473 of record JAJTBW010000054.1, on the reverse strand, counting down.
TTCTTCAACCTTAGTCATTCTCTTTGGCTGGATTACCACTGCCGGAAGTTGCTTTTGATCACCAATCATTATCCATCTCTTTATTGATAACATACCATTGGCATTTTTTGAGGAGATTAACCCCAACAATTGGGGCTCTAATACTTGTGATGCCTCATCAAGAATTGCCACATCAAATGACTTTAGCAAGAATAGATCTGGCTTTCCAGCTATCGAGGCCACTGTTCCAACATAGATCTTCTGATCGGTAATCACCTTTTTAACCTCACTACGATTCTTACAATTGGAAATTACTTTATCTATAAGCCTCGATTGGCTGGTCTCAGAAGAGGATAGTGAACTTCCAATCCGTATATAGGACAATCCTAACCCTCCCTCATCATTCAGCACCTGACATATCTCATCCACTGCACGATTAGTGTAGGCCAGAAGCAGAATGTTCTTGTCTGATTCACTGTACTCTTTAATGATCGCCCTCATGGCTCTTGAGGTCTTACCTGTACCGGGAGGCCCCTCCAAGAGGTAATAATCAAGATTTCGAACCGACTGCTCTACTATCATTCTTAGTTCAGGCTCAGGATTTGTGATTAACTGAATACGTTCATCATACTCAGGCTTCCGCAGTCCTAAAAATAACTCCCTTATTTTAACGTGTGGACTGGATATAAATGAGAAAAGTCCCCGATACATCAAATTAAAAGAGTGATCCATAAAATCACGCTCCAAAGTAAAAACTCTACCCACGGCAAACAGATCATCCCGTTTCTGTTTGTACCTCAGCTTAACGGAGACTCTATTTTCAGTTATTTCTTTAATGCTCCCTTTAAAAACAATTTCGTTCATTACTGACGAACCAATTTCACTTTGATTGTATAAAAGAACTATATCACCATCCCTGAAGTTTGAAATCTCATCTGGGTTCTTTCTCTCATAAGTAAAACATATAATCAAGGCATCCTCCTCATCGGCTTTTATAACCTTTAAATTGGTAAGCAATTCCCCTGAATCCTCCTTTAAATCCCTACCATTAAGCCACAAAGAAGATTGGCTTCTCGATAACTCAGTATGTATATCACTGCATTTTGAAATATAGCTTTCTCTGGCAATAAACTGGTAGAAGAGACTAAAATAGGCTCTTTCATAACCATCTAATCTGGCGAGTTTACTATAGACGCCTAGAATACCCGGCAGGATGTATTGCATAACCAACTTCGAGGGATTTGATGAAAGAACCTCTAAAAGTGATTTCAGTATTCCAAAGTGATCATTAATCAATGCTTTAGGATCGCTACTAAGTAATCTATGATCGGCTGTAACTATTGAATTCCTGACCGCTATCAACTTCTGTAACCTCACAAGCGGAAAGGTTATCATTCTTAGATTTTTATTCTCAGGCTTTGAATAGAGTATGTAATTGGTAATATTTCTATAATCTATTCCAAGATTCTGCTCAATAACCAACCGGTATAAAGCAAGCTGGGCTGCATGGTTCTCACCAATAGCCTCTCCTTTTATATCACCAAAAGGAGGTTTGCCAGACTTTAACTCTATGATGACCGCCCTTTTATTAGTAAACTTACCGGAAACCACCTCATCGATAACCAGAAAGTCCAAACGACCCTGCAATCCAAATGCAGGACAAATAACGGAGGGTTCAACATAAGCCTTATTCAGATCAACCCCATAATCTTTAGCATGGAGAATATTTCTTGTAACATTTGCCAGATGATTAAATTGATCTCCAACCTCTTTAAAAAAGATCTTTGACTGTTCATCTGTTTGCAGATCGGGACATGCCGTAAACTCTATCGGACTTTCATTAAAGATCCTACTCCAGAGATCTTTTACTGTAATCTTGTTCGAGGCACTTTCGCAGACAAGCTCATCAAAGAGGGTATTCACAACATTTCCCAAACGAATAGGCATTGAGTTTACACTCTCTTTGAGTCTGTTCAGGATGTAGAAAGCCGGACTACTGGTATAGGACTGAAAACACTCAGCAAGCGAGGAGATATCGATGAGATAGTCAGGTTCAAAAACTATGTAATCCACAAGATAGGCTGAACCCTTTTTTTGCCTCACATTAACCAGGTTGACAACAGCACCAATCCAAAGCCCTGAGACAACCGAGTCAAAAGGAGAAACCTCCTCACCATATTTCCATGTGATCTCAAATATATCCTTAAATAGATCATGAGTAATTTCTCCCTCAAAAGAGACGCTAAGCTTATCATTATAAATTGATTCAACTCTGACCCTCAGCTCTCGGGCTATGACTGTGCCACGTGTTTCATTATAAGCATCCGTTTGATGAGGTGTTGCCACCTCAATTTTTGAATGATCATACGTTAAAGATGGCTCTAAAGATCCACTAACCCCACTGTAATGGTGGTGTGTCTGACTTTGAGCCTCTCTTGAGAGATCAGCTATTTTATTTCTCAACTCTTCAGAGAGAGCTTCTCCACGCGTAACCCGAATTAGTCCATTTAGAACCAAGAGATCATACAAAAATCTTAAACGAAGCTCATCCTCAGATAACAACGAACTCTTACTTAACGTTATTCTAAGCCCATTTAATTCCATCCTCAACTTAGAAGGAAAACTATAACGTCGAGCTACAAAATCAAATAGGGTATATTGACTATTATAACCAACGCCTGAGTCAACCAAAGAGCGAAGAAATCTGGTATAAAAATCTTGCAATCTCTTGTATCTCTCTTTATAGGAGTTCTCAGAAAGAGTAATATCTATAAGTTCCTGATACCAATTATCAACCTCATGGTTTTTCAACGTGTCGGACATTCTTTCCAGCGTAAAATTGAGAGTTTCTTTCTTAGAAAAGACCCTATATTAGTTGCTAATCAACATACAAGATGTATGAAGTCAGATTATAGAGTGTAAATATTTCGCAGGCACGAAGATAGTCCAATTCGATCAGTCGAAAAATAAAAAACCCGCATACAGGCTTGCATGCGGGTTTAAGATATAGCTCACTAATACTATTCTTCTGACTCTTGCTCTTCGTAAGCTTTCAACAGAGCTGTCTGTACATCTGGTGGTACCTGAGCGTATTCAGCATATTTAAGTGAATACATAGCACGACCACTGGTGATTGAGCTCAAAGCTGTTGAGTAACGATTCATTTCAGCCAGGGGAACACGAGCACGGATCTTCTGGTAGTTACCTTCATTGTCCATACCCATGATCATAGCGCGACGGCCTTGTAGGTCGGTCATAACATCACCCATCTTTTCTTCTGGAACGATAACCTCTACATCATAGATAGGCTCCATGATCTTAGGGCCTGCATTCTTAAACGCTTCTCTAAATGCATTACGACCGGCAAGTTTAAAGGAGATTTCATTTGAATCAACCGGGTGCATCTTACCGTCATAGATGTTAACAACGATATCACGAGCATAAGAACCTGTAAGAGGACCTTGTTCGATCTTTTCCATAATACCCTTTAGGATAGCTGGGATAAAGCGAGCATCAATGGCACCACCAACGATACAGGTGTTTAGAACAAGCTTTCCACCCCAGTCTAAAGGATAGATATCCTGACCGCGAACGGGGAATTCAGTCTGATTGCTCATCCCTTCATGATAAGGCTCGATCATCATATGAACCTCACCAAACTGACCTGAACCACCTGACTGCTTTTTATGACGATACATTGCCTTAGCAGACTTGGTAATGGTTTCACGGTAAGGAATTCTTGGAGCGATATATTCAATTGCGATCTTATTACCGTTTTCGATAAGCCACTTAGCAATGTTGAGATGTAACTCACCCTGACCACCAACGATCAACTGACGTAACTCTTTTGATTGCTCAACGGTGAGAGTTGGATCAACCTTATGCATTTCGTTTAAGATGGAACCAAGCTTTTCATCATCTGCAGCATTTTTAGCCTTAACAGCCATTGTAATCTTAGGATTGGGGAATACAATAGGCTCAATCTTATCATCGGCATTTTTAACGCCATTAAGAGTTTGGTTTGTACGGACACTCTTAAGCTTGATAGTTGCTGCGATATCACCGGCTACCACTTTATCAAGTTTTTGACGGTTCTTACCTGCTACTGCGAACAACTGAGAAAGACGCTCTTTAGAAGCATTGTTTCCGTTGATCATGTCCATGGCTTCAGTGATCTCACCACCATAAACCTTGAAGAAAGAGATTTCACCAATGTGCTGTTCGATGCTAGTCTTGAAGACTAATGCACTGGGTGCATCGGTTGATTTGCAGCTTAATTCTTTACCTTCAGTGGTTTTAACACCTGGTACTTCATCAGGAGCAGGAGCAGAGTTAAGAATGAACTGCATTAAACGATTAACGCCCATATCCTGCTTAGCATTGATAATGAACACGGGGAAAACTCCACGGCTGATCAGACCAAGCTTAATTCCACGGCTAATTTCTTCTTCGCTCAATGATCCATTTTCGAAGAATTTTTCCATTAATGACTCATCATTAGCGGCTAATTCCTCAACCATTGTAGCATACATCTCTTCAGCCTTATCCTTTTCAGAAGCAGGAATATCAAGAACTTCAGCTTTACCGCCGCCATTCTTGAATTTCAACATCTTCATCTGTAAAAGATCGATAACGCTATCAAAGCTGACACCTTCATTAACTGGATACTGACAAACAGTAACACCACCACCAAATGATTGTTTAAGTTGACGAATAGTCTCGTCAAAATTAGAATTCTCGTGCTCAAGATGGTTTACGGCAAAAATGACTGGTTTTGCAGCTCTTGTGGTGTTACGCCATGAAATCTCAGTACCAACTTCAACTCCATTCTGGGCATTGACCACCATTAGGCCTGTATCAGCAACTTTAAGTGCTGCAACAGTTTCTCCAACAAAATCATCGAAACCAGGACAATCAATAAGATTGATTTTATGGCCCTCAAACTCAGCATACAAAACTGTAGAAAATACAGAATTCTGACGCTCTAGCTCAATGTCGCGATAGTCTGATACGGTGTTTTTGTCTTCAATGGTACCTCTACGCGTAACAACGCCCCCCTCGAAGAGCATCGATTCCGCTAGAGTGGTCTTGCCAGATTTAGCACCCCCAATAAGGGCGATATTTCTGATTTCCTTCGTCTGATAAACCTTCATTTGCGTATAAATTGTTTAAAAAGAAAAAATTACAAGTCTAAAGGGCGCAAATTTAATAAAAAGGAGATAACTTTTAGCCATCGATTGCATTAATTTGAAATCCTGCTAAAAAAGTTATCTCCTTTGTCACAATTATTTACCCTTTTATCACCTCCTTAAGTCGATCCCATTCTGGTACTGAAATCCTTGCGCCCATAGTCGAAATAACTGATGAGGCTAACAAGGCTCCATATTCTGCACTTTTACTCAATGGTAACTCTTGTACAAAACCATATAAAAATCCTGAAGCAAATAGATCCCCTGCCCCGGTAGTATCTATCACTGTAGCCTGATATGCAGGAACATGTACTTTCTCATCTCCACGTTTTACCATTGCTCCCTTACTTCCAACCTTCACAACCGCAATACCGGCCATCCCGCTTAATTTCTCTAATCCCATATCCGGCTCATGCCCTGTAAAGGCTTTTATCTCCTCCTCATTTGCAAAAACGATATCTATTCCATGACCTATCAGAGAGGTCAGGAAGTCGATATTGGCCTCAACAACATTATAGCTTGCCAAATCTAAAGAGACTGTACAGCCAGCCTTTTTTGCTAACTCAACCGCTCTTCTGATCAGATCATGATTTTGAACAAGATATCCTTCTATATGAAAGACTTCATAGCCCTCAAACATATCGGCTCTAAGATCTTCAGGGGTCAATTCTGCTGCTGAACCAAGATAAGTGGCAAATGTCCGCTCACTATCCGGTGTGATAAACGTTGTTGCAACACCAGTATCAGAAGCCCCTATAAGCAATTTAGGATCACATCCCGCCTTTCTGAAATCATCAGCAAAGAATCTACCCATATCATCATTACCCACTTTCCCGATAAAAGCTGTGTTTACACCCAACGAGGCGAGTCCATGTATGGTATTGGCAGCAGATCCACCTGATGCTAACTCACTGGGAATCCCGGCGCACTCCTGTCGAATCATACGAGATGTCTCACCATTTACTAACTGCATTGAGCCTTTTGGCAACTGAAATTTCTCTAACTGATGGTCATCTTCAATGCGAATTAGCATATCTACTAAAGCATTACCCATCCCGAGTACCTTCTTCATGTGTGAAATAATTAGTTTTTAGTAGTTATATGGTTTGAGTCTGTATGTTCTTCTAAACAACCTAAGTCAATTTTAGAAAAACATGACCATTCCACATACTGATTTTAAATAATTTAAGCGTGACGCAATATTTTTTTTGCAAAGGTACTTGTTTGATTGGAAAAAAAGTTCATATCTTTGCAACCGCAAACGACAAAAAAGCCTTCTAAACAAAGGCTGTCGAAAATCCTCCTTAGCTCAGTTGGTTAGAGCATCTGACTGTTAATCAGAGGGTCGCTGGTTCAAGTCCAGCAGGGGGAGCAAAAAGCCGGCTAACGCCGGCTTTTTTTGTTTTTAGCTGTAAAAAGTAATCTATATTCAAAACTGGGTTCAAGCCACACTGCACAATTCCCAATTCAGTAGTACGGCTCTTTTGCTTAGGATACGGCACCACTTCTAACCATTTTCTGTTATGTACCTGAAAATATCACTGATGAAAACAGAAATGGTGCTAATCATGATATAAATTGGCCAATAGGCAGTATCAATCAGCCCATTAATAACTACTGCGTAACTCCGTAATTATATTATTAATCTGTCGCTCATAATCATCAATTTGTCGACGGTATTTGTAACGATCCTCTTTAACAGCCATATATAAAAGTTCATATGACTTAATCCTTAACTGACAGTATTGTATCAGTTTTTTATTTCGTTTATGAATGAAATCGGGTAATTCTAATTTATCAAGTTCAGAAACCAACTTGATGTTCTCATTCCAATAGTAAATCCCTCTGTTTTTCACTTCATACATCAATTCTTCTTTAGGACTATTTTTAGGCATCCTATAGATTTCAAGTGCCATAGATTCATATGAGTTAAACTCTTGCATTCGGGTATTATACTCTGGAAGATCATTAGGTACTTTGTTGTAAACTATTACCGAAATCAAACCAACTACCACAGTAATTACACCTATGGCGGAATATTTTTGCTTTGGACTTGCATCTACGTCAAGACTGGGATAAAATGCATATCCGATGAGTATACCACTTATTAACCCTCCAATATGGGCTGCATTATCAATACCTCCATTTAATCCATTTAGCAGATTATATAAAACAAACACTGCTATACTTACCATAAACGCTCGTCTTGCAGTTCGTTCAATCAGATTGGTGGTCAACAATGCAAGAAAAACACCATAAATACCAAATATCGCTCCAGATGCTCCAGCACTAATACTCAGATAATTCCACCACAAACTAGCAAGACTGGCACAAAGGCCTGTCAATAGATAAGCCGCTGTAAAACGAGATGTTCCTAAACGAGGTTCCAATAAAATTCCGATGTATAGCAACGCATACATGTTCATCAGCAGATGAAAAACTCCAATATGAATGAAATAATTCGTTATTAATCGCCACCATTCACCATCCAGAGTAATTGGCCTAAAATTAGCACCCCATCGAAGTATACTTTCATTATCGGGCGCGAATATGTTAACCCCTGACATAACCATAAAAAGAAATATCAGTATATTCAAATCAATAATAATCGGGGTGATAATGTAGCCCTTTGCCGGCTTGAAAATAGAAAGTAGATCACCTATTTTCTTACTGGCGGAAGGTGGGGATTGGCTTACAATTTGCTCGCCTTTTACTTCTAGGTTTGATTTTAGCTCTTCAACCTTTTCATCTAATTCAGTTAGAGTAAAAGAGGATTTAATCTCCTTAAACACCGAAATAAACTCTTTAATATTCTGCTTATTCTTACCCCAATCCATTAGCTGACTACCAACGCAGGAACTAACGAATGTTGCTTTATTGTCGTTTACAGTAATCTTGATCTCTTCGCCAAAAGAACTAAACGAGAACTTTGTGTAAGCAATAATGCCCGTACCACTGAGGTAACTGATATCCCAAGATAATTTTTTTGCAGCCTCAATTGCAATGACGATAAACTGTTCCTGACTAAGCCCTTCAATAGCTTTCCTCTCAATATGTTTTGGTGAAAATCCGAATGCCATAAAACTCTGTTTTGATTATGAAAAAGTGAAAAATGATGGATTATTTTGGTTGAAATCTATCTCTTTATATTAGACTCAAAAGAATCTCTAAGATATCAAATTTTGCTTAACCACGAATAATATCGCCAACACCTGTTCGGATTCCTTTGTATATACCGTTCTTCTCCAGTCCCCCTCCTGTTCTCCTCTTATGCCTCTCCCTATCCTCTCCCTATCCTCTCCCTA
>JAJTBW010000053.1 GCA_021286705.1 Sphingobacteriia bacterium | reverse complement strand
GCTAGAGTCGAGGAGAACAAGAGCTGGAGTCGAGAAGAGCATGAGGGATACAAAGAATAGAGTGGTTTCGACTTCGCTCAACCACCCCCACCGCTGCCTGAGCGAAGTCGAAGGCAAAGAGGCGGAGAGGCGGAGAAGTTTCAAGAACAAGTCATTGATCAGTATCTTTAAGTCTTTGTCATGTGATTAGTACCAAAAATCTCTTCTATTACCAGATTATTTGATGAAGTGTTATGGCCTTCATTTAGGGTGTCCCAGTGTCGAAGTCATAAAAAAAAAGAGATAGTTATGGATTTTACTATCTCTTTTAAATCAGCGGATGTTGGAGAGTTAGTGGCTAAAATAACTCAAAATGGTTGAAGAAAAATGTCGATTCTCGTAAAGCACTTTCATCAGAATCACTTCCATGGATTGCATTTGACTGTAAAGACTCTCCAAACAAAGCCCTAACTGTACCTTTATCAGCTTTGGCTGGATCAGTAGAGCCAATAAGCTGTCGAAAGTCTGCTACAGCGTTTTCTTTTTCTAACACGGCTGCAATGATTGGACCCGAACTCATAAAATTAACCAAGTCTTCAAAAAAAGCTTTCCCATGATGTTCAGCATAAAACGCTGCAGCGGTTGATTTGGTCAGTTCTACCATCTTAAGAGCCTTCACACTAAAACCTGCCTCTTTAATCATCGTTAAAATTGGACCGAAGTTTTGATCTCTTACGGCAGGAGGTTTAACCATGGTAAATGTAATTGACTTTCCCATTGTTTTAAAGTTTGTTTTTTGATATAACAACAAATAGCTGAGTTTGTTCTATACAAACCAGCTTGAAAAATTCACACCCTTCCCTGAGTATTGAATTAATTAGAAGCAAAAGTACTAAATCCTTTCTTTTGATATCCCTTTGGTGTTTGCCATTGCACCTCATAGAACCTAAGAATAGAGTATAGGCTTATATTCATAAAATACCTTTTGAAATCGCTATTTTCCAAGCGTAGACGTGATTCATAATCAACCATATTTGCATATTTTTGCAAAGAATTATTACATTGTAATGGCTAATTACTCTCAATCGATACCTGTAAGCGTTTTAGAAAAGTTCAGACAATACATCGAACAAGCTCAGAACATTATTCTTATAAGTCATACTAATCCTGATGGAGATGCTTTAGGTTCTAGTTTAGGCTTATGGCATTATCTTATGATACTAGGCAAAAACGCGACAGTAATTGTTCCAAATAAGTTTCCCAGTTTTTTAAATTGGCTACCTGGCCTGGATCAAGCCTTAATATATGAGCAAGACGAGAAAAGGGGAACACAACTATTCAAAGAGGCAGACCTAATTATCTGTTTGGATTTTAATGCATTTCATAGGGTTGAGAGACTAGAGAAGCACTTAATTAGCTTTAAGAAACCGATTTTACTTATCGATCATCACCTTGAACCCGATGTCACGTTTGATGCAAGCATATCTTATGTTGAGTCATCATCAACGTCAGAGCTTGTTTTTGATTTAATTGATGGTTTAGGCGACAAAGAGAAGATAAACCTCGACATAGCCAAGTGTTTGTATGTTGGAATAATGACAGACACTGGTTCATTTAGTTACTCATGCCGGCATTCCAGGCCATTTGATATCACAGGTTTTCTAGTAGACAAAGGGCTCGATGTACAAAGCATTAATGTCTTAGTTTACAGCACACAGAGTGAAGACAGACTTAGGCTTTTAGGGCATCTATTGAGTAAGCGTATGGTAGTAATGCAAGAATACAATACCGCTTATATATGGTTATCTCTATCAGATCAAGAGAGATTTAATTATCGTCCCGGTGATGCGGAAGGGTTCGTCAATTATGCATTAACTATTGAGGGCATTAAACTTGCAGCATTCTTTACCGAGCGTAAAGATGTTGTCAGGATTAGTCTACGCTCAAAGGGAGATTTTTCAGTCAATGATATGGCTAGAAGACACTTTGAAGGGGGTGGGCATAAAAATGCAGCAGGAGGGAATAGCTTTTTAAGCTTACGTGGTACTATTTTAAGATTTAGAAAAATTGTTGAAGTTTATGAGAAATTCCTTCATAACAGTATCTGACAGTATACTTAAACTGTCGCTATCCTTAACTTTTCTTCTGGCATTCTGGTCTTGCAATCAAGACACAAAAGAAAAAGTTATGAGAGTAGAGAACAGAAAAGAGCAAAGAGAATCAGCTATCAAGATAAACAGACAAGTTCTTGAAATAGAAGATCAACAAATTAATCAATATGTTGCACGTTATAACTGGCCTGTTGTAAGAACCGGTTCAGGACTTCGAATTTACATCTACAAAAAAGGTTCTGGTAAGCCCATTTCCAATAAGGTAGAGGTTGAAGCAGCTTATGATTTAAAGTTGTTAGATGGTACTAAGATTGAAAATTCTAACTCTGAAGGTAACATGCAAATTACTATGGATAAAACAACCATAGAAACAGGACTTCACGAGGCTTTTTTAATGTTAAGAGTGGGGGACAAGGCAAAAATTATATTACCTTCGCATCTTGCTTTTGGGGTAACAGGAAATGGACGTAGAATTCCACCAAGAGCTGTGTTAGTCTATGATATAGAAATACTTAAAGTTAATTAATAAAGCGAATACCATTAAACCAATTATTCACATGAGAAAAACTGCTTTTTTCTTTTTTGCTCTATTAATCGGCGCTATGCTGATTACCTCTTGCAGCAAGTATTCTGGCTATAAAGAAGCCGATTCAGGACTTTATTACAAGTTTATCTCTGAAAGTGGAGATACTGCAAAACCACGTTTAAACGATATTCTTGATGTGGTTATGTCTTATGGCACAAAAGATTCGACTCTTATGCCAGCTAATGGAGTCATTCAGATTCAGCTTATGAAGCCCATGTTTAAAGGGGATATCTATGAAGGTTTTGCTATGATGCATAAAGGTGATAGTGCTTCTTTCATTATCAGTGCTGATTCATTCTTCACAAAGATTGCCAGGGCACCTAGACCTAAGTTTATTGATAGCTCATCAGTTCTTTACTTTAATGTGAAGCTAAAAGATTTCATGTCTCTTGAGCAATTGATGAAAAAACGTCAGGAAGAGAATGCTAAGCTTGAGCAGGAAGAGATGACAAAGCTAGACTCTTACTTAAAGACCAATAATATCACAGTTCAACCAACTGCTTCTGGAATTTATTTCATTGAAGTACAAAAGGGTAAAGGTCCTAAACCTACCACTGGTCAAAAGGTATCTGTTCATTACACTGGTACATTACTAGATGGTAAGAAATTTGATTCTTCATATGATAGAAAAGAGCCTATCTCATTTGCTCTTGGAACAGGTGCTGTTATTAAGGGTTGGGATGAAGCTATTTCAATGATGAGTAAAGGTGGTAAGGCAAAGGTTATTATCCCTTCAAAAATGGCTTACGGTGAAAGAGCCCAAGGTCCTATTCCTGCTTTCTCTACATTGGTATTTGATGTTGAGCTGGTAGATATCACCAAGTAAAACGACTATCTTACTTAGTTAAGATATCCTCCCCGGCTATATTCACTATGGTCGGGGAGTTTATTATATGCAAATCAATAAGTTAAAGTACTTTGCAATTTTAAAGTGGATTTATACCTTATTTGACATAATTCCAAAATCTTCAAGGAATACTATATAATTATGAAAACTCGAAAACTAATTCTCATTTCATCTCTATTTTTCCTCTTCGCATGTGGTCAAAACGCTGACTTTAAGAAGAGCGAGTCAGGTCTGATGAGTCGGTTTTTTATCAAAAACAATGGCACTAAACTAACTCCTAGTTATATCGCTGAAGTCAATATAGCCTATCGTTTGAATGACTCAGTTGTCTTTGAGTCGTCCAAAGCAGGAAAGCCTCTATATCTTGTTGTAGCGGATCCGCTCTACCCAGGAGATTTGAATGAGGCACTTTGTATGATGGCCAAAGGAGACAGTGCTGAGTTTCTTATTGATGCCAATAAATTTTTCGTTAATACCTTAAAGTTTAGACATGCTCCACAAGGTGTTACAACTGAATCAAAAGTGTCAGTACTTATTGGTCTAAAAAATATTCTAACTCAAAAGGAGAGATTATTACTGATGGAGCAGGAGAGAAAAACTTTACAACAAAGCGAGCCGGCTCTTACTCTGAAACTAATCAATGATAACCATCTGACAGTTGATACTTTACCCTCAGGACTACTTATCTCAAAGGATTCCTTAATAAAGGGGGCATCTCCCAAAGTAGGAGATAAGATTTTAATTCACATGTCCTTGACGTTGCCAAATGGGAAAGTTCTTTTTGATACAAAAAAAATGGGTTCACCAAGGCCTTTCGAGTTCGGAAAAAGAATTGAGAATCTAGGAGTAGGTGAGGCTATAGCATTGTTAACTAAAGGGAGTAAAGTCACCATTATTGTCCCAAGTAAGCTTGCTTTTGGTGCAGAAGGTAGAGAAGGTTTTATAGACCCATTCTCTCCGTTGATGTATAAAATTGAGTTAGTAGATATCCAATCTCCAGAGCAAGTCAAAGCTGCGGAAGAAGCTAAAATTGAAAAGAGAAAGCTTGATGAAAAAGATAATCTGGCGAAGTTTATTGCTAAGGAAAAGATAAACGTACAACCGACATCATCTGGATTATACTATATACCGGTCAAAGAAGGAAAAGGTGTTAAACCAGTAAAAAACAATAAAGTCAAAGTTCATTATATAGGATATTTGCTTGATGGGACTAAATTTGATAGTTCAGTGGATCGTGGTCAGCCCTTTGAATTTACATTAGGAGGTGGAGTTATAAAAGGTTGGGAAGAAGGAATTTCTATGATGAAAGTAGGAGGGAAGGCCCGCCTAATTATTCCCAGTTGGTTAGGTTATGGTGCAAAAGGTTCTGGCAACAAGATTCCGCCATACTCTACATTAGTATTTGACGTTGAACTAATAAATGTACAATAAGATGAGAAACAAGATCTTTTTTTGCGCCTTGACCTTTTTGGTTATTATGGCTTCATGTACCTCAACAAAATCAGTTAGAATCCTGAATGGCACTACTAAGCATGGAGTTGTATACAAGATTACATCAGAGGGAAAGGGGCCTATGGTAGATAGTGGCTCATTTATCACAGTACATTATACTGGAAAACTCACCAATGATACCATTTTCGATGCCTCTTCACTTCATGGTAAACCATTTATGTTTCCTGTTGGACAAGGAAAGGTAATCAAAGGTTGGGATGAAGGTTTTAGGGTTCTAAGAGAAGGTGATAAAGCTACTCTTACGATACCAGCAGAGATGGCGTATGGAGATAGAGAGATCGGCCCTATTCCGGCTAATTCTACATTGGTTTTTGATGTAGAGGTAGTAAAAGTTGATAAGCCTAAGGAACTTGATCCATGGATACTTAAGTCCACAGATACTATTAGAACCGAAAGTGGGCTAAAATATATAATGCTAAATAAAGGATCAGGAGCGAAAGTTGCAATGTCTCGCATTGTATCAGTTCATTATACAGGATATCTGCCTGATGGAAAAGTCTTTGATTCATCAATAAAGAGAGGTCAGCCCATTACTTTTGAAGCTGGAGTTGGTAAAGTTATCAAAGGTTGGGATGAAGCTTTATTAAAAATGAGAGTTGGAGACAGGGCTCGTCTTATTATTCCCCCGTCATTAGGGTACGGTAATAAGCAAGCAGGGCCTATTCCTGCAAATAGTCAATTGATTTTTGACATCGAGATTGTTGATGTTAAGGATAAGTCAAATTAGAAGCTAAACCTTTTAGTGTAAATGGAAATGTTAGGTTTCTAATTAAAGTGATGAAACAAAATGAAGGACGCAGAGTAAAGAAATACTACTCTGCGTCCTTCATTTTGTTTAAGAATTATCAATAAAAGAACAACTCTCTGAGATTTTATGAAATTTGATCAGCAATTAACGAGATAAGTTCTTGAGGCTTGAACGGTTTAGCAAGGAAATCATCCATACCGGCAGCCAAACATTGCTCCTTGTCTTTCTCAAGGGCAAAAGCAGTTACCGCGATTATTTTTATTGGACTGACTACGGCATTATCCTTCTCAATTTGCCGTATAGTAAGAGTTGCCTGAATTCCATCCATAACAGGCATTTGAATATCCATAAGAATCAAATCATAATGATTCATCTTAAACAACTCTATAGCCCTGCTACCATTTTCGGCTAGGTCTACATGGTGGTTTTCTCTGGAAAGAGTAGCCATGGCAAACTTTTGATTCAACAGATTATCCTCAACAAGTAGAATATTTAAAGGTCGATCAAGGCTTTTAGTTAATGCTGAGAGTTTCATCTGTTGATTATGAATTTCCTTGGGGATTTGTACAGGAATCGAAACAAAATAACTAGTACCTGAATTACGCTGAGATTTAAAAGTAAACTCCCCTGATAATGCTTTAACAACAGAACAAGCGAGAGCCATACCGAGTCCCCACTGATCCATTCGAAGTGGTAATATGTAATCACCGGTTTTAATTGCATTGAGAATTATCAACTGCTCACTTTCAGAGAATCCTTCACTTGTATCGTCAATGTGAATAATTAGTCTTCCATAATGCTCGTCTCGTTTTTCATAATTGATCATGGCACTTATTTTTCCAACTTTAGTAAGAGACAATGAGTTAGAAATAAGATTATCAATTATTTGAAGTAGGCGGTCTTTATCGCTGACAATTACCTCGGGTACTGAATGAGCTACATCAAAGTTAAAAGAGAGATTTTTCCCTTGCGCCTTTAGACGATGCAGTTGGATAGTCTGCGCAATTAATTGTTGAACTCTAACCTCTTGTTTTGTGATCTGGATTTCACCTGCTTCAACTTTAGCAAAATCGACAATGTCTGTTAACATTGAGAGGACATCAGTACTGTATTGATGAATTACATGCAGGTATTCTTTTTGCTCACTTTTAAGGTCGCTTTGATTTAGAAACTCGATCATTCCAATAATACCATTTAATGGTATTCTAATAGAGTTAGATATCTTAGATATCATGGCTGATCTAGACGATTGAAAGCGTTCGATCTCAAACTTTAACTGCGCAATGCGAGTCTCCATTGTGCTTTTATATCTTTCAAATTCCTCTTGTGAACTATATGTTTCTGCCATATTACCAAATGATTTCATTACCTCACTTTGTATTTTTCTATTACTTTGAGAAGAAGAAACTTTGAGATAGGTTTTGAGATATAATCGTCAAAACCAGCCTCTAATAA
Source organism: Sphingobacteriia bacterium (assembly GCA_021286705.1). Lineage (GTDB taxonomy): Bacteria > Bacteroidota > Bacteroidia > Bacteroidales > TTA-H9 > JAJTBW01. The sequence goes on along the minus strand of JAJTBW010000053.1, from coordinate 15,722 downwards.
TCTTTCTCTATCACCAGACATTGCATATGCAGTCTGAGCTATAAAAGGAACAGATCTATATTGTGGGTAGGTTTGTTTAATTTTTTGCATTAGCATGGTACCATCCCAGGGGGGAGGGAGGTTGATATCAAACATCATGATGTCAAAATTCACACCAAATGATGAATTCTGTTCTATTATTTTCAGAGTCTCTTCACCATTTACAGCAACAGTTATCTCTCCGATTTTTGAGAGCATCTTTTTAAGAACAAGCCTATTCATTTTATCATCTTCAACAACAAAGATTCTCATTCTGGAGAATGATTTCGAGCCATTACGTTCGACTATATGCAAGGCATTTTCTAAATCATCAGTGCTTATGGCTGAATTAAATATGGCAGAGTTAAAACATAAAATCACTTCAGTTCCGATCCCTTTTTCTGAAATGATCTCAATTTTTCCTTTCATAAGATTGACCAATCTTTTTGCCAAAGGAAGGCCTAAGCCTGCACCCTGAAAAGAGCGGTTATATCCAATGCTTTCTTGTCTAAATGCTTCAAAGACATGTGGTAAATAGTCTTGATCAATTCCAATGCCTGTATCTTTAATCTTCAGGACAACCTTTCCTTGGTTTGGTTCATAGAAAGTAGTTATCTCTATTGTTCCCTGTTCGGTGTATTTAAGCGAATTGTCAAAGATATCGCTAAGCACTCGTTCTAAAGTTGACTTTTCACATAAGATATCAGGGATTTCCTGTGGGTTATAAATAAGTTTAAGGCCTTTATCATAGGCTTTGAAAGTGTATAGGCTGATTATATCATTAACAATATCATTAAGGTTTTGAGGAATAAGGTTTAATTTCATATCATTTGCCTCAATTCTGCTGATATCGATGAGATTATTAAGCAATCTCATTAAACGATCACCACTTTGAGAGATTCCATTTGCAAAACCTAAAAGTTCTTTGTTATTTAAATTGGCAATCTCGGCTTCAAGTAGATTTGAGAAACCAATAATGCCATTAAGTGGAGTTCTGATTTCATGACTAATATTAGAAAGGAAAACGTTTTTCAGCGTATTAGCCTCTTCTGTTCTCTTAAGTGCTTTATTAAGTTCAACTTCAATCTTCTGCTTTTCATTTATTTCATCCTGTAAAGCTTTAGTTCGAATGGTGACTTCCTGCTCAAGGCTATTATTAAATGATGTTAAACTGTCTTGAATCTCTTTGTTTTCTTGTTTGGCTTGATTGTATAGTCCTTTAATATGTCGATTTTTTGTCACAAAGTAGATGATAGTAGCAGAAAATAAGCTGACTACAAATACTAAAATCCATATGATAGCTGTAGAATAGCCATAAGTGTCTCTATTTTTCAAGTCATTTTCGGGAGGGAGCAAGGAGAAGACATTATCATTAATGAGATTAGTTATAATTTTATTCTGAGTATAGATAAGGCTATCCTTAATATTCAGTACAATCTGTTTAAATTTTAAAGAACTCCGATAGTCGCCAAGTTCTTCGTTAATAATTGAAAGCAGATTAGCATTAGCTTGCTGAAGAATAGCATTATCGATTTGATTTGCAATTGTAAAAGAATTAAGAAGGTATGTTCTAGCTTCTAAGCTATTCTTATCGAGGTAATACAACCTTCCAATACTAAAGTAGGCGAAGCCAGTAGCAGTTGGGTTGTCAATTGCAAGGGCATATTTAAGACCAGACTTATATAGTCTCATTGCCAAATCATACTTGTTTCCCATCTGTGCCAACCTTCCATAATTATGATAGGTTTCGCTTATTCCAAATGAATCTTTATCAAGCTGCCTGATATTAAAAGATCTGTCGAAGAACATTCGGGCGGTTGCTGTGTCCCCCTTTTTTATATAAACTTCCCCTAGGTAATTATATCCATTACCAATACCTCTTTGATCATTCTGATCAAGTTTAATTTCAAGGGCTTTCATTAAAAAGGCAATAGCCTCTGAGTACTGACCCAATTTCTGATAGGAATTTCCAAGATTATATAGAACCATTCCTTTGATTGTAAGAAAATGGTTTCGCTCTGCCACTTTTAGAGCCCTCTTATTTAGTCTGATAGCTAAATCGTAGTTACCAATCTCATTGTAAATTTGTCCGGCTATTATATGTAGACGACAGAAACTTAGTGAATCAGATAATGCCAGATATCCTGCTATTGCCCTTTTTGAATAGATTAAAGACTCATTATACTGAGAATTTGCAAAATAAAGTCTCGCAATCATCTCGTATACCCTTACCCTTCTTTGAAAATCACCAATACTATCGATTCGACCTAATTTCTCAGTAAGCTTTTGCAAATCAGCTCTCCTGTCTTTGGAGGAAAAATTTAATATCATTTCTGAGAATTGATCTCCATTTAATGTAAAATCATTGTCATTCAGATAAAGACTCAGACTATCAGGTTTAAATGAAAAATGCTGAGCCATTGTATTAGTAGCTAAAAAACATATCAATATCAACAAAGCCGATTTAAATATCAGCTTAGAGAGGTTAATTCTATATTTAACTTGAATATTCAACTTTTTCATTAATTACCCGATAACAATCATTCTAAATCATTGGTGATGTACTGAGGTTATCAAAGGATTTTTTGGGTAGTGTACCAGCTTTTCTTTTGATTTTTCAGTAGTTAGCAAATGTATGGTATTATGTGAGTAAGAGTCTAATTTTATAAAACTATTGATCGTTTTTAGATCGAATTTGGGTCAAGTTACTGAAGTGTTCAAGTTATATACCAACTTATAGTCATAATATGCTGGTTAGAAATTTTAAAAAAGAGCAATCTTCTGAGATGAGAATTTAAAGTTACTGCTAAATCTTATTATATAAATGCCAGATCTAAGACTCTTTTTTAGTTGAATGCTATTAGAACCTTTAACCACGGAAAGGAATTGTTCGTATAGTATTGATCCATTCATATCAACAATCGTAATCAATCCTTTAGTCAATTTCTCATCTTGATTGTCGATAATCAGTTTATTTCTCCCATCGAAGAAGAATTTGACTAATAAATTGTTCGATTTTGCTTCAATTGCCTGCATTGGAGAATACTCAAACGCCCCAACATCAAATTTACCATTGAAAGGCCTTGGGTTATTTAAATAATCGAAGTCAATTCCAATATACCTTAAGTCTTGACCCGCATCTATTACTGGGGAAGAGGTAATAAGTCGATAGTCTTTTTTACTATAGCTTAGAAAACCTACACTATCAATGTCTCTTATAAATGAATTATTACTACAATCAGCTGTAACATTTACATTAAAGTTCAGGAACGAGGTTGAATAGGGGAAGCCTTGCGAAGTAAATAGGTCAAAAGCGCCTGGATTAACAATAAGGTTATTCTTTATGATATTGTTGGATGACTGGATATTAGAGAACCTTATACCCTCTGTTTTTGGAGAAACAATGGTGTTTGATGCAATAGTATATGGTAACAGATTTGGATTAAACAAGTTGTACATGATCATAATTCCACTCTTGCCATAGGTGCCATGTTCGCCAGGGTGATAATTTAAGCCAGTATTTACGATGACATTATTGAAAATGCGTGTTCCGCCAGTACCATGTACTTCAATGCCAATTCCCTTTCCGTCAGCAATAAAGTTATTATAGCATTCTGCAAGAGAGCCACCGCCAATAATAATTCCACTCATCTGACCATATCGTTCTACCTGGCTATCGTGGAAGATTTTATTGCCATATATCTTACAACCAAGTAACGCACTTGTAATTTGTATTCCATCGTAGCCAGTAGAATCAAAAATATTGTTTCTGATGGTTATATTAGATAAAAGATGAGGTAAAACTATAGTATCTTTTCCATTACAATTGATAGTGTAACCAGCAAAAAAAGAATTACCAATATACAAACCCTCAGTTGCAGTTTTAACGAACTTGCAGTTTTCAATGGTCATATTTTTCAATAGAAAACTATCCCTTACCGAGTTGAAACTACAATTTGGATCCGTTTTTGCCATGATACCGCAAATAGCAACATCATAAACCTCGATTCCAGAGATCGTAATATCAGTGGATAAATCATCAATTGATATTGCATTGCCCTTTATCTTGCTGATGTAAATGTCATGGTTGGTTGAGTCAAGAGAGTTACCTATGAATTTAATGTTACTGCACCTACCAAATCTCACACCATAATGAGCGTCCGAAACAATAGTAACCTTCTCATCTTTTGGTCTTATTACGATTGGAGCGACCGAATCTCCCTTAATATTATCAAATCGAAGTTGATAGTAATTACCCTTTTCCAGACAAATTGTCGACCCGGGGTTTAAGTGAGCTAGTAAGCCATTAAACGTAGTTGTCTGGTTTGCATAAGGAGATAGTATTGTATCACAGGAAGATTTTTGTGCTCTTACTGAATAAGCAATTAAGATGAAGCCGAGTAGAATTGTATTTAAAGCAAATTTCATGCGTTATGAGGCTCTTTTAGCGCGTTCCCAATTAACAGACTGCTTGCCCTTAATATACCTCTTAAAACCAAGGAAAACAGCGTAATTCATCATAGTGAAATAAAAAGGAACATATAATAATTTCAATCTGATACCTTTTGATTCGAAATACCATCCTAACAAAGCAGTAGCATAGAATAGAATTTGCCCGATAAAGAGCAACGAATAAAAGGCTAAATGAATGGGATTATCAATAGTAAAAAGTAAAACCAGATTGAGAATTATTATCAGAGGAAGGGCGATTGGTGCTAGAGTCCATCTTAAAACTCTATGTGAGATATATTGAAACGAGAGCGTTTTATATTTAAATACATTAAGTAGAGGTAATAACCTAACAACCGATTGGATTCCTCCTGCTGAAATTCGAACTTTTCTTTTTAGTTCCTCTTTAACGTTAGCTGATGGGTGTTCCATAGCATATGCCTCAGGATCGTACTGAATAGTAAATCCTTCCATTGCAATTCGAAGTGAGATTATAAAATCATCCAAAAGGGTGTCTTTTTCAACATCCCTAAATAACTCTCTGCGCACAGCAAATAACTCTCCTGCAGCGCCAACGACGCTATAAAGCTCAGCATCCCATTTTTTAAGAGTTGATTCATACTTCCAATAGAGGCCTTCAGTGGCTGAGGCTGCCTCTGTTCCTGTAGACATCACTCGTTTCTCACCTGAAACACATCCAACTTTTGGATCAGCAAACAGTGTAACAATCCTCATGATGGAGTCCTGCCCAAGCATAGTATTTGCATCACAAAAAACGACAATTGGACTGGTAACATACTGCATTCCACGGTTCATAGCACCAATTTTACCACCTCTTTCAGGTTTATGTAAAACTTCAGTCTGGTCATTCTTGTAAAACTGTATTTCTTCTGGTGTTCCATCATCCGAACCATCTGTAACCCAAACTATCTTAAGTTTCTCCTTAGGATAATTAAGTGAGAATGTGTTTTCCATCTTAGCTTTGACGTAGGCTCTCTCATTATAAGCTGCGATAAATAGGGTTACCTCAGGTAAAGTAGTCAAATGAGCAGGATTTGGCTTACCCTTCACCAATCTTTTAATTTTGATTATAAGAAACAGTAAGATCCCATAACCTAAATAGGAGTAAAAAACAACAAAAATTAGTGCCCAAAAAATCCATTCAGTTAGACTCATCATTCATTCGTATTTGTAACCAAGTTATTGTAATCTTCAATTTTTAGCCACTCTCCAGTAGATTCGTAATATCTTTTTATCACTCTACAGGGGTTTCCAACGGCTATGCTAAAATCTGGAATATCTTTTGTTACTACACTTCCAGCACCAACCTGTACTCTCTTTCCAATAGTAACGCCTGCAAGAACAACTGAGTTTGCTCCAATATGTGCTTCGTCACCAATAATAACAGGTTTCACGTCTAATGGTTGGTATTTTGAGTTCTTAGTCCCATCCTTATAACCGTGATTGAAGCCGCTTATAAATACATGTTGTCCGGTTCCACTTCCATGCCCCATATGAACAGGGCCAATTACAACAGTTCCAGCGCCAACTCTTGCATTATCCCCGATATAGACTTCACCAGCACCATTATTGACTAGACAAAATGACTCTATAGTCGAGTTTTTACCGAGATAAAATGGATTATAAGGAAAAATGTCCATTCTGGCATTTCCCCTTATAAGTGAGTTTTTCCCTCTTTTATGGAAAAACCTATTCACGATGAGACGAATATACCACCGGGGACGAGGTCTTCCATTTGGGCTAATAAGCCACAAAACAAACTTTTTAAGCTTGGGATCACCTTTAATTCTACTGACTAATGTCGACATCTAATCTAATTAATTTGAACGTTTATATCGATTATTCACTTTAACTGAAGTAGGTGGAGATTATTAACCTTTCTCAAAATGTCTATATATCTCATATACCTGATGTGCCATTGCCTTCCAAGAGAATTTCTCTGCCTGCTTAAATCCTTTCTCGATCATTTCAGCTCTAAGAGTATTGTTCTCCTTTATCTTGATGATAGCATCAACTATTTCATCTGAATTAAAAGGATCCACTAGCAAAGCCGCATCACCTGAAATCTCCGGCATGCTAGATGTGTTGCCAGTAATAACAGGCACACCACAAGCCATTGCCTCTAAGATAGGAATGCCAAAACTTTCTCGAAGTGATGGGTATAGAAACTGCTCAGCTAATGAATATAAAGCAGGGAGTTCCTGATTTTTAACATAACCAGTTAAGTAAATTGATTTTAACAATGTCTCATCACCAATCTCATTTATAATCCTTGAGAGTTCCTCTTTATCAAAATCAAGCATAACCAGATCAACATTGTCACCCGTCCTTTTTTTATAATCGGATAAAGCTTTAAGGACGCCGGCTGTATTCTTCTTAGGATCAGTGTTTCCTAAATGCAAGAAGAACCTATCAGGTAGAGAATATCTAGCTCTAAATTCATTCAACTTAATCTGATCCGTTACTGGAATGAAATGAGTACTTACTCCATTGTATACTGCCTCCACTTTATCATGCCCTAAATTAAAGTATTCGCAGAGTCTGACTTTTTCAGATTTAGAAACTGTAATTAGCTTGGAACATTTTTTTACAACTTTTGGTACATTCCATCTTCTGTATAGATTACCCATTTTCTGATAGTTACTACCATTACCTGTCAATATTGATAATGGTGATTTCTCCATAAAAATGATATCATGAAGAGTAACTACTAGTGGAATACTAGTTGTCAATGGTGCAGTATTACTAGTACAATGAAGAATATCACAGTGATCTCTTTTAGCGGCTTTAGGTAATGTTTTTTGCTCCCAAAATGGATAGAAATTGCCACCGATGACTCTTATTTTAAAATTTGATGTTTCCTCAATACAATGATCCTCACCTGGAGCAACATAGATGTAGTATTGGTTCTCATGGTCGATTTTCTGAAGTTCTTTAATAAGTTCCAGAACAACCATATCCATACCATGCTTTTTTAATCTAAAAAGCCTTTGCGCTTCAATTCCAATGGTCATATTCATCAATTTTGTGTGTTCAATTTTAGCTACTTGCCTGCTAAGTTTCATAAAAAAGGGCGAGAAACCTCTCACATTGTAACCTTATCATAGGTTACTCATCAAACCTATTTCCTACATTGAAGCGGGACGACGATATTCAAGAATCAAATTATTCTCTTCATGGGTTAATTCTTCAAGTCTCGGTGTCACTTTTATACTGTAATGTTCTTTTTTTCCAAGATTCCACCATAAAGCCTTCCAATAGGCTCCAAAAAGGTCAAATTGCCCCTTTAATAAGAAGAAAGTCAGATTTTTAGGAATAGCTACGAGTAGCTGATATATAATTGAGAACCAAAGTAGAGGAAATTTCAAATTACGTTGAAGAAATATCAATCTAGCCCGATTCATATAATAGGTCTTTAAAGGAGAGAGTCTTCCTGTAGATACAGATTCTTTATGAAGAACGGTCGAGTTATGTACATACCAGACCTCATAACCAGCTCTTCTTATAGCCTCACACCAGTCAAGCTCTTCATAATAGAGGAAGTAAACATCAGGCAATAAACCTGCTTTTTTTATCGCACTCATTGATACCATCATAGCAGCACCATGTGCAAATGCTGTTTTACTATCCTTATCAAATTGTCCTTTATCAACTTTACCATATCCTAGTCCTTTAGTCCTAATTGTCAAAGGATGAAAAGGAGTAACCCCTGCATACTGAATAGTATCAGGGAAATGGTAGAATTTTATCTTTGGTGAAACTACGCCTATTTGCAGATTGGCCTCCATTTTTTGAACAAGCGGTTCTAAAAATCCAGAGGGAACCTCTGTATCATTATTCAAGAGTAAAATATACTTGCCATGAGCCAGCTTTATACCTACATTGTTTGCACCAGCAAAACCAATGTTTTTGTCTAATCTAATAAAATGTATATCAGGGAATTTATCTCGAATAGGAGTGGGGTCATCATTTGGAGATGCATTATCGATTACAAAGATCTCAATGGGCTTGTATGTAATCTTCTGTAGGGAATGCAACATATCAATTGTAACCTCCGGATGATTATAACTAACGGTAATAATGGAGACCAAAGGATTCATATGTAACTTATTTATGTCTATAATAAAAGTAATGCATATTTTGTTGCAACAAAAGGGTATTCAATTAGTTTTTAATCGGAAATCAGCATTTTTCTTGAGGGAATCGATATTGTTTTACTATCCAGCCCCAAATCCTTAATATCTTTATCACATTATCAAACACTTACTGGATCACGAGAAAACAGAGCAGTATACTCGTAAAAATCTGAAAATTAATATGACTTGGTTAGGGTTGCTTCTTGCAACAGAATCTGGCTCATTGTAAGTTGAATGTTTAGATTAAAATACTGAAGCAACTAAGAAGGTAAAGTGTTAGAATCCATCTAAACAATTAAAAGTCACTTCGCAATATTAGGTAGCAAGGCTACAAAACCTGGATTAAGAAGGTTAACTTTATTATAGGTTAAAGGAGATTTAGTTTTAAGGTCAAGAATTTCGCCTCCACAACCAAGTAATAAGGCATGACCGGCAGCAGTATCCCATTCCATAGTAGGTGATGAGCGAACGTAAATATCAGCATCTCCATTAACCATTGAGATAAACTTTAAGGCACTTCCAACCTGTATTGAAGATACAATAGGCTTATTGCCAATAAAATCTTGTAGATACTCTTTCTCTTTAGGATCAGAATGAGATCGACTTCCAATTGAGATTAGCTTACTTCTAATTTTCTGTGGATTAGAGATGGGAATACTCATTTTAATGATTTCTACAACATGAATCGTGTTGAGCTCAATAACAGGAATCCTTAGGAGTAGGGGTAAATCATCAGAAAAACCATAGCAAATTAGTCCCTTCATTGGTGCAATGATTAAACCAAAATAGGGAACATTATTATTAACTAAAGCAATATTTACAGAAAACTCGCCATTTTTTTTTATAAACTCTTTTGTACCATCGAGTGGATCAACAGACCAGATACTTCTTTGTTGAAAACGTTCGTCTGTAGCTTTTGTCTCCTCACTTACGATATAGATTTTTGATGGTGCTAAGAGTTCATGTATTTTACGATCAGATTCTTTATCAGCTATAGTAACTGGTGAGCCATCAGATTTTGTCTCAATGTCATCGCTAAGTAGACCATCGTGATGTCTAATCAATATCTTTGCTGCTGCTAATCCTGCGGTTAAGGCAAAATTGGCAATTTGATGTTTAGTTAAATTTGTATCCATATTTATGTTAAGAAGACCATTAATAACGGTGACTAATCTCTATACGAGGAAATACCAATTGCTTTCTTTGAAGTTTTCTGAACTTAGTTTTGCTAGTTGCCTTTCTTTTCTGAATTCTCACACGTTTATCCATGGCAACAGAGTTTAAAAGCAATCCCATCGCAATATAAACAGATTGACCTGATGGCATCTGACCAATTATTGCATTACCATAGCTAGCAGCCATAATTCCTAGCATACCACACGCGAATCCGCTCATTAATGACTGAACTGATCTGTCTCGAACTCTAAACATCAAATAGTAAGATCCCATTATTAACACGTAAAACATCAAAATTAGATGCAGGACAAGTCCAACAACACCGAGTTCTACCCAAACCAAGACATACCAGCTATCTGTGGGCACGTTTGATAAAAAGGCATAGGGGAGGAACTTTTTTGCCTTTGATCCTCCATGTCCTAGTCCTCCACCAATTGGGCGAGTGGCCATATAAACTTTAAGTTTTTTTTGATTTTCAAGTCTTACTAATAAGGATGGATCATCGGGATTAAAGGCCGTCCTCATTCGATTAATCTGGTAATTGCCTTGCCCTATTGTTGTATATTTAAAAAACACAAAAATGACAGTTCCTAAAAGAGCTCCAATAACAATCATTGACAAATTCTTTCGGTGAAGAAAATAGAGTGCAAAACCTGCAAAAGGAACAGCCATCGATCCTCTAGTTCCAGACAAGAACATACCATATATTCCCATTATCCCAACTAAGAGATAGAAAATTTTATCGCGTAATGTTTTCGCTCCAAATGACGCAATGATGAAAACTACACCGGTATAGGCTTGATTTCCACCAAACTGTCCTGCATCAGAATAGAAGGAGAAGACTCTTAATCTTCCGAATAAAATATGAGTCAGGTTAGCACCTCCATCAAGCCATCGCTGCTCCCATCTGTCAACTCCTATATAGAGTTGTGACATGCCTTTCAGTGTGCCAAGTAATGACATAATTCCCCATACATAAAGTAGTATTCGGACTTTATCGGGAGTTTTTAATAGATAAACACCAAGAATTGGTAAAATAAATGGATAAAACCCTACTGGTCTAATGGCTGACATCCAAGCATCAAAGCTCTTTGCTTCAGGGTTTGCTATTTGAATGATACAATAACTAAACCACACCAGCCCTACAACGACAGTATCCCGTTTGACTACCTTCCAGTCTGGTTTAGTAGGAAAATTTACTATATAAATGGCAATCAATGTTAGGACAATCAATGAATCCATTATTATACCGATAGGGAATGGAAGTTCAATGTATCTCGAGCTTCCCAATAACAGAAAACTTGATACAATTATGGTATAGAGCCCTATTTCAGGCTTTTTTATTAAAAAGAAAAAGAAAATTACCCCAAATGGTAAAAGCAGTAATGCTCCGGCTATACCAATTCCACCAACTCCAACCAGATAACCAATTAATAAAGCAAAGAGAAGAATAGTTACAGTAATTGTTGGTACCTGTAACCATCCAGCACCTTCACGTTTATTAAAAAGATTGTTCATAAGTATCAAAAATAGTCTATTTCCTGCTTAGTCTAAGTTTATCAACTAGAATATTAATCGCTAGAAAACCTTCCGTTAAGAACTCCTTCAGTGAGAAATTAAATTTATCCTTTAGGTAGTAATATCCAATAAGTCCTCCTACTAATGTATAAACAATTGATCCTAACGCCATAAGTTGTAAATTATTGAAACTCCATAAAGCAATCACATCTATTAAAACATTTATGCCTAACATTATAAATACTTTAACTGTATTAGCCCGAGGTCTATTCATAGCATCCAAAGCAGCCCCGGTAAATTTGTCCAGTGGCATAAAAAGAGAAACTATCGCAAACAATATTAGAAGATCAGATGCTATATCTCCATTAGCTTCATAAAATGAGTTGCCAGCAATGAATCGTATAAACAGAGGAGCAAGGAAAATTAATAGTACACATATTGGAGCAAAACCAATAAGAAGAAATCCACTTCGTGAGTATAACAACTTTCGAAATCCGGTCCAATCATTTTGGTCAGCAAATCTTGCCATTAGAGGATAAGCAGCAGCAGCAAGGCTTCGCAACGGCATTTGCATAATTTCAACATATTTTAAAGGAATGCTATATATAGCAACAGCGACTGGGCCTAGCGGGCTAAGCCCAATTAGAAACATATCAACGCTCTGAAGAAGATTAGTTCCAAGAAGAGTCAATGAGTTGTATTTTCCAAAACTAACCAGCTTTTTATAAGAAAAGATTTTGAAAGATCTCCAATGATTTGAGCCATCCAATTTCAAAAATATCATAACAAGAGAAAGTAAGCCTGATGAAAGAACCATAACAAGCATTACGTTATCTATGGATATTGTATGTAAATAAAAAATGGAAACTACAAGAACGATAGATAATGGTAAGACATTAAGGATTTTAAGGACAAGAATTCTTCCAAAATTTAAATCAGCCTGTAGAAGGGTAAGAGCGTTTTTCAGTGGAAATGTTGCAACTGAAAAAAGAGGATACCAGAAGATAAATAATTGATAGGCGCTAAAATCTAAACTGATTAGATCGCCAACTTTGGCTACCAAAATAAAGAAAAGAGCTAAGAATATAGCTAAAGCAAGTCCCATTAGGTAGGCAGTGCCTATAAATTGGTTTTTGTCCTCAGTTGTCCCAGTAGCAATAAATCGGATGAGCCCATTATGTGTCAATCCTAACCTTATCATTTCCAGGAAAGTGCTGGCTGCAAGAAAGATAGCGTATTGGCCAAGTTCATCGGTCGAGACAAGCCTAGCAATCAACATGAAATTTACCATTCCAGCAATTGAAATAACCAGATTTCCTAAAAAGGAAAGTGTGCTATTGCTTTTAAAAATGCTTTTGAGCTCCATGTGGTGAAAAGGAGTATTATAAACTTTTCCCCTCGTGAATTCTTAAACTGACTATCTTTTTTATCTGAGTCCTAAGTAAGGAACGTTTTTTAGGAAGTTCACCTAGGTTATTCTCAACAAACTCAATTTCTACACCATTTAAAACCGAAATTGGTTTCTGACTTACACTCTTTATATATGTAGTTAAACAGAGGTTATCAGCATTTTTCCAAACTCTGTTGGCACGAACAACCCAAAGAGTAATATCAGAGGATCTAACTAATTCAGAAGGATAAGGATTGTATACTAAAGCTGGAATTTCAATAATTATATAGTTAAATCCACCAAAGAAGGGATATTTGTCTACGATTTTAAGATGTTCTGCCGCTGATGCTTCAACAAAACGAGAATTATGCTCATAGTAAAAGTCATCTTCATGCTCATCAATTGGAGTGATATCCAACGTCCCTGTAAGAGTACCCCTTAAGAAGTAAAATATTTTTTCACCAAGTTTAAAAAGTTTCCCATTTTTTTGAAAATACCCACTCCTAAAGATATTGTTTCGATTGGTTGCTTCAGGCATTAGAAAGGCTACTTTTTCATCATAAGCACGTAATTTATTGGCTAGTAATGTGCCAACAATAGTCTTTCCTTCCTTTTCCATAGTGCTGGCGATAACAATAACTTTTGGTTTTACTATTCCGCCATTATTGTTTCTTGATGCAAGTCTAGTCTCTTGAGTAATTTGATCACTTAGCTTATTTAGAATAAAGTCTATATTAAAGTTACTGTATTCAAGCATAATACGCGGAAGGACGCCAGCTTGCTTTAATCTTGAAAACTCCTCAAGCCGTTCAGTAGTCCTGATGTTATTATTAAGAAACTCAAGTGCAAGAATTAAAAACGCAACCATAACAAAACCCATAACCGCGGCAACAACCACCATCAATCCGGCTTTACCAGGAATTGGTTTCAAAGGAAAGAAAGGAGGGTCAAGAGCTTTTATATCACTACTTAACTCAACATCTTGCTGTTTAAGTTTGCTAAGATTAAGAGAATGTAAGAGTGATAGGTATTCTTGTTCTACAACATTAATTTCCCGCTCAAGTCTCTTTTGTGTAGCTCCAAGTGGGGCGAATGTTTTATAGTACTCGTAATAGTCCCGTTCAAAATTAGTCATTACCTTCACCCCAGCCCGAGCCTCCTCATACTTAATTACATTATCGAGCCATGCTGTAAAAACATCATCTATAGGTACACCATCGAGAGCAACATTATTGTTGTATAACTGTTCAACTTCCTGAGTAAGAAGTTTTTTTGTCTTATCGGCTTCAACCTTTAACTCCTGTAATTTTGCTCTATTTTTTGGATCAGGATCTTCAAACGACTCGGTAAGTGTTATACGGGTTTGTACTTCAGCCAATTGATTTCTAAGTTCAAGTATTTTACTTGTTTTTAGCTGAATAGCTTGCTGCATTCCCATTTTTTGTTCTAAGCGCTTTAATACAGCTGCTGCAGCCTCGAATTTTAGCTTAACATCAGTGAAATTCCTATTCAGATCCTCCTTTACGATAGCAACAGCTCTCGATTGTTCCTGATAATTTATGATGTTATTCTTTTTATTAAATTCTAATAACCGATCTTCTGCATTTTGTAATCGATCGGCAGTCTTTTTTACCTCATTTAAAAAGTATCTAACCACGGCATCACTTTGATTCTCTTTGATATTCCTGTATTTATCAATGACCACACGAGTCATGAAGATTAGTGTGTGCATGCAGATCGCCGGGTCAAAACTAGAATACTTAATAGAAACTAAATCACTACTTTGCACCCTTCTTGCAACCACGGATGAGATTGCACTAATGCCATAGTATGGATTTTTTGAGTTTAATAAATTGTATAGGAAGTTAGTATCAGAAGAGTTTAAATATGAAATCAGATTAACTACTGATTTCTCATAAGGACTATTTTCAGAGAAATTTGAAGATTGAAGTTGAGTCGAATCATACAGTGCTATTCCAAGCGAATCATTCCCATCCCTAATAATCAGAGGTAACCCCTCTATTAAATCTTCAGATTCAATAGTGTTATGATTCATCAGGGAGTTAATACTTACGCCATAGGTTCTTGCCAATGTAAAGAGTGTCTCACTCTTTTTTACAAAATGGTATAATTTGTTCTTAAAAACTATGTCACCATTAGCAAGAAAAACGGTATCCTTAGATTGACTCAAACCATTTAAATGAGTCGAATCGTATGGCTGTATAATCATCTTTTTTACATACGATGGGACAAATTTGTGTACCCATTTGTAATTCTCATCTAAAAGAATTGTAGGATCAGGATGACTAAGACTCAGATGCTGAACAAGTAACCTAATGCTAGTTTCAGTAGCTACTTCTCTTGATTTGATTAGATTCAAAAAGTTCTCAAAGGCATTATTAGTCTCAAAAAGACTAAAGTTTTTTGACTCTACACTTGAACCAGATGCTAAACCTGTATATAAAGTAGTTTCCGATTCATACTTTAAAATTTCATCTTTTGTAAGATAACGTACTACTACAGCAAGAATAACTGGTACTAGAATTAACAGTACCAGATTCTTTCTGAATAGTTTAAGTAACCTTACGATATTCATCCTTTTCTTTAGTCTATTTTGTTTAGAGCGTTAAATTTGATTCCAGTGGTTAATTCAAGAAGAGTATATGTATTCATGAAATCATTCTTTCTGGTTTCATATTCCATCTGAACAGAGGAATTATATTCCATTAGTCTAGACATCTCTTCTAACGAAAGCTGATTGTTAATAAACTTTTTTTCAGCCATTACCATTCTCATTTTTGAAGTAAGCATGTTGTCAGAAGCAATCTTTAATAACTTCTGTTTTAGAAGCAGATCATTATACATAAAGGTGACTTCCTTTCTGATAGCAAAGATTTGCTCTTCTCTTTGACTTACCGCAATTTCCCAATTCTTTTTTGTGACATTTAATAGATTAGATCGATTCAGAAGATCATATACCGATAGTCTCAAAGTTGCTCCAATACTGTATCGCC
>JAJTBW010000052.1 GCA_021286705.1 Sphingobacteriia bacterium | reverse complement strand
AGGAGGGGAACAGGAGAGGAACGGGTGAGGAGCTGGAATACAGTGGTTTCGACAACGCTCAACCACCGGGTTTCGACAACGCTCAACCACCGGGCCGCTGCCTGAGCGAAGTCGAAGGCAAAGAAGTCAGAAAAGTAGAGATGACATCATGTTTGCTCTACTTTTTTTGTGTAGAATATTTTACTCGTACTTTTGTGTAATAATAAGAAATACGCTGATAATGGTTAAACATTGGTTATTTTCACTAGGGATAATAGTTTTATTGATTGTCGGATTGAGTTCATGCGGGGATAATGGTAAAGGAGATTCAGCCGCTAATGATACCATTCCTGAGGCCCTAAAACAATTAAATAAACAAATTAGCAATAATCCCAAAGACCCTGCTGTTTTGTTAATGAGAGCCGATTGGTATCGTGTAAATGGCAAACTCGATCTGGCGCTTACAGATGCCAGAGTAGCAATTCAGTTAGATACACTTCGTCCGTTAAGCTGGGTAGCTTTAGGCAAGGTCTATGAAGATATGAACAAGTTTCCGGAGGCAGTTAAGGCAACGGAGAGAGCATTTACTCTGGCTCCCACAGATAATGATGTGATGTTAGCTCTAGCCAGAATTAATATCATTTTCAAGAAGAGTGAGACCGCTTTTCGTTTGATTCAGAAGGCTATAGAGCTAAATAAGATAAACCCTAAGGCGTATTATCTCGCTGGCATTGGTTATCTTGATATGGGAGATACTCTAAGTGCGATTAATAGTCTTCAGACAGCAACACAGCAGGATATGAATTATTTTGATGCCTGGCTTTATCTTGGAATGATCTATGAAGGGAAAAATCAGGTGCTTGCTGACGGATACTTTAAAAATGCCATTAGAATTAATCCCGAGAGTAAAGTAGCATGGTATTTACTGGGTATGCATTATCAAAAGATGGCGAAAATAGTTGAGTCGCGTTCAGCGTATGATTCTGCTCTACGCATTGATCCTGCTTTTAAAGATGCACTTTACGCAAAAGGCTACCTGCTTCTGGTGGATACTGAAGAATATGAAGAGGCCATAAAACTCTTTACAGAGGCTATTGTAATCGATCCGAAATTCATTGATGCTCTATATAACCGCGGTTATGCCTATGAATTAAATGGGCAAAAAGATTTAGCAAAAAAAGATTATCAAGACGTTCTCAAGCTTCAGGCAAATTATCCTAAGGCTGTTGAAGGGCTGAATAGACTTTAATTTGTTTTTTTGAAAATGATAAAAAAAGAGGAGACCAATTCAGGTCTCCTCTCTTTTTATGTGATAAAGAAGATGAGATATCTCATCTTCTTATAATAACTTACTAAACATACGATTTCTTTATCTCTTTCAGCTCTTCAAGAAGTGCGGTTGATGAAACCTTTAGTTCGTTTAAGAGTTCAGCAGCACCTTCAATGACCCTCTCTTTTCCTTTCATCTCAAGCGCCTTGGCATGATGGTAGGCAACGTCATCGTAAAAGTTGGCAATGACACCTTTCAGGCTATGGGCGAGTTTATTAAGTGCATCAAAATCGCTGTTTTCTACAGCTATGGCAAGATTCTTCATCCTGTCAGGATGCTCAGCAATATAGATGTCAATGATCTCGCAAACTACCTCTTTATCGAAGAGATCATAGGTCGTACGGAAGGTTTCTTTGTCAATCATTACTGAATATTTTGTTTTAGTGGATGGAAGAGAATCAGAATTTCTGCTTGTTGATTTATGATTGAAGTATTTATGATCGCATCGTCAGCTTAAATAGCGTCTATCCCAAAATTAATCAAATCTTAAATTAAATGTTTGATGTGACCCTGTTTTTTTCTTTTTCTCGTTTTTTTTCTTCTATTTCTTTCTTTAGATCATCAACAGGGCAGCCTGAACAACCACTGCTACATCCATTACATGGGTCTGCCTTCTTTCTGAAATACTTCATAATCCGGTAACCAAGAATAGAGAAAACTATAATAAGAATAATGTAGGTAATAATATCTTGAATCATCTGAAAATATCTTTAATAGGTGGAAAGAAATACCATATAGCCGCAAATGCCGATGCAACTGAAAGTATGGAGAATAGCAGGCCATAAATAACCGCTGGTATGTGTGTGGCCTTTTCAAGAACTTTAGCATCTCCCGATTTATTGGGCTGTGTGGCTGAAATAACTAACAACTCAACTGAGGAAAGGGTTGAGTCAGCTAATAAGATTAACATAAAACCTGTGGCAGCGATATGAATCTGATTAAAGGTTCCTTTACTGGCCAACCAGCCTGCAATAAACAAGAATGCTACCAACCAGATGAACCCATAAATATTACGGACATAGAATATTAAGCTGATAAGAGCAAATGCCATTAAAATGATAACTACCCATTTGGGATGATTGATATGAATCAGCCAGGCGGTTAATAATGCAAATAGAGAGGCAAATGGATAACCACTTAAAGCCGTTAATATTCCGCCGAATTTCCCTGAATTGATGGTTTGTGTTGTTCCGCTAACATCGCTGAATAGCTCCACTTTAGTAACTTTTCCCCCAGTTAAAAGGGCTACTAACACATGGCCGAACTCATGTACCAGGGTGTTCGTCACTCTTAGTATCTTTCCAATATAGGGTATTCTAAGAAGTAATAACGCTCCCAGTAAAGAAGCATAGGTAATCATCGTTTGGTTCATGGTTTGCAAAATTACTATGTAATGATTAAATCACCCCTCTCTGCGATCTGTTTTCTATGTATCTTGTAACGTTTTTAATTATTAGATATGCCTTTTCTTGTCTATCGTAGCTCTGCCGGCTCAGGTAAAACCTTCACATTGGTTAAAGAGTATCTGGTATTGGTTTTGTCAAGACCTGATGAATTCAGAAATATACTAGCCATTACCTTTACAAATAAGGCGACTTCGGAAATGAAGTCGAGAATCATGGTTACTCTCAACTATCTTGCCTATTTCCCTGAGAGTAAAAAGGCAATGGAAATGAGAGCAGAACTGTTACGCGAGGAATCACTGAGAAATGTCGATATCAGACAAAGGGCTCAGGATGTTTTAACCAGAATCCTGCATCATTACTCTGAGTTCAATGTAAGCACCATTGATAGCTTCGTTCACCGCATCGTTCGATCGTTCTTAACCTACCCGGAAATTTTCTTGTCTCGCTTGATAAAGAGACCTTGATTGACGAGGCTTTATCGTTAATGCTCGATAATCTGAAAGATGGTGAGAAACTTACAGGTCTTCTGGTTAGTTTTATAGAGAAGAAGGTAGAACAGGAGGAGCGTTATGGGATCTATTCTTCCTTGAAAAACACAGGTAGTGTTCTGTTTAACGAGAGTGAATATGAGAAGGCATTGTCGTTGAATTCAATAACTATTGACGACTTTCAGCTAATCATTAAGAAATTATATCTGATAAGGCAGCGATTTGAGTTGCAGTTAGTAGAACTGGGAGAACGATTTATCATAATCACTAAACGTTACGGGCTGCAAGAGGAGCATGCTCCTTATAAGTCATCGAGCTATTTCGGATACTTTTCACGACTGGCAAGAGGAGATTTTAAGACTATTAGACCCGGTACAAGAGTATCTGATCAGTTTTTAAATGGGAAATGGTTTTCTGCTAAAGTGGCTCTTCCGCAACAAGATGAACTGGCAGACCAGTTGACACAACTGTCAAATGATTTGCTTCAGGTTGTAGAACGCCACGCAAATGCGTATGATATCAGTGGATTAGTATTAGATCAGATATTTGAAACAGCCGTTCTGGCTCATATAAGTACTGCAATTCAACGAATAAGTAAAGAGAAGAATCAGGTTCATCTTTCGGAGTTTAACCGTAAGATATCCTCCGTGGTTTTGAATGAGCCTGTTCCTTTTGTCTATTCCAGGGTTGGAGTAAAGTACAGACATTTTCTGTTGGATGAGTTTCAGGATACCTCATTGATACAGTGGCAGAATCTTCTTCCATTGGTGCATAATGCCCTTTCGACTGCCGAGTTTGGGAGGCCCTCTACATGTCTGGTGGTTGGCGATGAGAAGCAATCCATCTATCGTTGGCGTGGCGGTGAGGTAGAGCAATTTCATGCATTACCCAACGTCTATAAACGTCCCGATCTTCCCTGGTTTGATGAGGCCGAATCTCAATTAAGTGATGCTTATCTGGCAAAAGCACTTACCGTAAATTATCGTTCTCTTAGTCGGATTGTCGATTTTAACAATACTGTTTTCAGATCGATTGTTAAAAGTCTGTCAGACGAGAAGATAAGTGGCTTTTATAGTGATTTAGAGCAACAGACCCCAAATGGAAGAGAGGGTGGGTATATTCGTATTGAGGTAACAACCAGTGAGGACTCAAATGTATCTGAGCTTAGAAAGGATGCTACTGATAAGGCAGTCGAATCAATAAAAGTGATGCTTGAATCTGGCTGGCAGGCTAATCGTATTGCGGTGCTTTGCAGGACTAACTCTGAATGTTCGATGATCTCGGCAGGACTTTATGAGTCTTCGATTCCTGTAATGTCTACCGAGTCTCTGTTGGTCTCGTCGTCGCAGGAGGTCTCTTGTATTGTCTCTGCCCTATATCTTCTGGCCTATCCCGGTGAAGAGATTTATAAGGCCTCCTATTTGATTTTAAAATCAATTATACATTCAGCAGAAGGCCTAAACACTGATGATAGTCAGATAGAGTCATTTTCGTTATTCTGTTATAACCATTTGGGCCGTTATCCGGATGGTTATTATAGTTTACCGTTATATGATCTTGTTGAGCAGTTGATAAGAGATGTTATCCCATTATCGGCTTATAATGTCTATTTACAATTCTTTCTGGATGCTGTTTTAGAGTATCAGAAGAGCGACAACGAGGGTATTGCAGGTTTTCTGGCATGGTGGGATAAAACGTCCAAGACAAAATCTGTCTATGTTCCTGATGGTGCCGATGCGGTGCAGGTTATGACAATACATAAGGCAAAAGGGTTAGATTTTGATGTTATAGTAATGCCATATCTTTTAAGTCAGCGTAAATCAGGCATGAAATCGACTTATGATTGGATTAATCCGGGCTTCCCTGAAATAGAGGAGTTACAGACTGCAAGGGTTAAGTTAAAGGATGGCATGCCTGAGCCAATCCAGTCATTGTATCAGGAGGAGAGTGAGAAATTACTACTTGACGATTTGAATCTTTTATATGTAGCTCTAACGAGAGCTTGTAAGCGAATAATTCTTTTCGTGTCATCCACTGAAGCTAACTCATCCTCGAAAGGTATGGCCGAATTGCTAAGAATGGGTTTACAGGATGCGTTTCAGTTTTCAGACGAGAATGGTGTTTTTGAATATGGAGAGGATAATCTGAAGTTGATTGAGAAAGTAGGAATAGTTGAGCCGATCTCAGCCATGACCCCTGCGATGCAACCGGGGTGGCATGATAGGGTAGTTATTGGTCGCCCGTCGATAGTAAGGTCGGCAGAGAAAGCCTCTAAGGCGGTAGAGGAGGGGTTGATGATTCACGATCTCTTTGCTTCTGTACTTCATGCTAATGATTTAGAAATAGTGCTCGAGAGAGAGCTAAAACGAGGTGTTGTTACTCAAGAGAAGGCTGATTATTTCAGAGGTCTTTTTACTGAGATGATGGGTAATCATGAAATAGCATCGTTATTTGAGAATCAGGAGCGGATACTGACTGAGGCGACTCTTTTATTACCCGGTGGAGTCAGACTTAGACCCGACCGTGTGATTTTAGGTGATAACAAGGCAATTGTAGTTGATTATAAGAGCGGTGAGCCTCATGAAGAACATCATGAACAGGTAAGAAAGTATAAAGATGCCTTGAAACAGACTGGCATCCCTGTAGTGGACGGTTATTTGTTATATTTGTCGGGTTCACCTATCCTAGTCGAGGTGATATAAGGGTACTTATGATGTTAAATAACAGACAAAATTAGTTTGCCGGGTCATAATTGATGATTTACCTTTTATATGGATCTGGTACTGATAGATTGTCATAAGAAAGGGAAAATGTTATGAAAGAGCATCGATTTAAATGGATGGTACTGACTTTGCTATTTAGCCCCTTTTTATTTGCTTGTACCGTAAGAAAACAGACAGAGTATTCATTCAGTGGTTACCAATATTCGGCGCCAACTGAGCAGGCATGCAGGACGTTTATTGAAAGCACCAAGAGTGTCTATCGTTTGAGCACTTACGTCACTTATCAGACGTGGTATTACCTCCCTAGTAGTATCTCTTCAACTGCAAAAGGAGAGGAGCTTTTTACCGAGGCAGTAGTAAATAGAAAGCAGAGTTCTGAGAGTTTTATGGGAACGGCCACCGTCATTTATAGTGAAGGAAGAAAGTTCTTACTTATAACTGCTGCGCATGTTTTGGATTTTCAGGATACGATTATTCGCTATTATGAGCAAGATGGTGAAAGAACAGGCATTTATAGTGTTTCAGTTAAGCAAGAACAGGTGAATTATCTGAGAGATATTCCAGGTGGAGGTAATGTAAGAGTCATTGATTCAGATGCGAAATCGGATGTTGCACTCTGTTATGGTTGGGTTGGAGAAGGTATAACAATTCCGGAGGAGCTTGAGCAAGGCTGGGGTAAGGAAACGGATATCAAATCAGGCAATGCAGCCATGATTGCCGGATATCCTATTGGATATAGAAGCTATTCCAGAGCTAGTATTAGTTTATATAGGGCAGATGCTGATAAAGGCTTTATGATTGATGCAGGATTTAATAGAGGTTACAGTGGGGGCCTCGTGTCTGCCTGGTCTATCCCTGATCAAAAGTGGCACTGGAT
This sequence comes from Sphingobacteriia bacterium, assembly GCA_021286705.1. Taxonomy (GTDB): domain Bacteria; phylum Bacteroidota; class Bacteroidia; order Bacteroidales; family TTA-H9; genus JAJTBW01. Next base: position 16,280 of record JAJTBW010000052.1, on the reverse strand, counting down.
AGGGATTATTACTTCTGCTCCTTCAACCTCTGACTTTATGGTCGTGCCGGCGGGCTTGTACGGAGTGACACGTTATATGCCTGATCAACCCTATAATGGCCCTCTGTTTATCTCAACACAAACACAATTGGCATATGGTCTTACCTTTGTGTCCCCAATAAATACTATTAGAGACCTAATTAAAAGAAATGAGAAAAGAATTCAGGAACTTGGCTTTTCGTTTAAAAACCTTGATAATAGATAGAATTACCTCATGGTATCACTTGTTAAATGAAAGGTTGAATCCAATGACAAAGGAGAGCGTTAAGGTCTCTCTACTTCTGTTATTAATAGCCTTAAGTAGTTGTGTGACAAGAAAAGCGGCTAGAGAGACAATAAAACAAGAGGATGAAATAGTCAACCCATTAGAGCAAAAATCACAGAGTACCGATAATGAACTCAACCTGTTGCGTCATGAAGCAGCGAGTTTATTGATGCTTGGTTTTCGAGGTGTAGATCAGTTGCCGGAAGAGTTAGTCTATGATCTGAAAACACTGAGAATAGGTGGCATTATCTTATTTGAATATGATGCCCCTTCGAAGAGTCGCCCAAGAAATATAGTATCACCGGAACAGGTAGCCAAGTTGATTCGGGAGATAAAACAGACCGCTGACTATCCCATTTTGATAGGAGTAGATCAGGAGGGCGGTAAGGTTAATCGACTTAAAAAGGGTCTGGGGTTTCCTTGGATTCCATCTGCGGAGTATTTAGGGGCTCTTAATAATGAAGATAGTACACAGAAATATGCTGAGTTGATGACTGGGGCACTTCTTCAAGCCGGGTTTAATGTGAACTTTGCCCCCTGTATTGATGTAAATATTAACCCCGCTTGTCCGGTTATTGGTGGGGTTCAAAGAAGTTTTTCAAGTAATCCGGATGATGTTGCTAAACATGCCTCTGTTTTTATCCGGACAATGGTAAAGAGTAGAATTGCTCCTGTTATAAAGCATTTCCCGGGTCATGGAAGCGCTAAGAGTGATACTCATGCTGGATTTACAGATGTAACTGAAACATGGGATCCAGTAGAACTTGATCCATATCGGCTGCTAATCAAAAACAATAGGCGTTTCTCAGTGATGACGGCTCATGTCTTTAATAAGAGGATTGATACCATCTATCCTGCAACATTATCTAAGAAGGTGGTCACCGGATTACTGAAAGATAGTCTCGGTTATAAAGGAATTATCTTTTCAGATGATATGATGATGGGAGCGATAACAAAAAATTACGATCTTGCAGCCTCTGTTGAGCTGGCATTAAATGCCGGGGTTGATGTTCTGATTTTCTCGAATAATATTGATGAATATGATCCGACAATTGCAAATAAGGTTGTTGATACGATTGTGAATTTGGTCAGGACCGGTCGGGTTAGTCGTGAACGTATTCATGAAGCCTCGAAGAAAGTTAGGGCTCTCGCTAAATGGGTAAATTAATAAGAAATTAATATGAAGAAAAAAGAAGTATTAGGTTCAATGGTTCAGCTAAAGGTGCTGGATCTTAATAAGTCAGGGAAGTTTTTCAGGGAGCTGGGTTTTGAGACAGTAAGGGGACTTATTGCCGGAGATATTTATTTATCAGATGGAACAGTGCGTCTTGCATTGACGACTTCAGAGGAGCCTCCTTTAGGGCTTGTATATGTAGTCGATGATGTTGATGCAGTATTAAAGAATTACCCTGAGGCAGCGTTTAAACCTAGCCAGACGAATAAGGATCTGTTTATGGTTAAGAGTCCTGCAGGTGTATCCTTCTCAATACTACGTGCAAACGGGTTCAGATTTGATGAATTGACTGGAACCCCAATAGGTCTTTGTGGAACCTACTTTGAGTTGAGTATTCAGACAGCCGAGTATGCGGCAGAGTGCGAGTTTTGGGGTAAACTCGGCATGGAGTCAATCTATAGCGATGATAAGGATAACACCTGGATGACTCTTGCTGACGACTGTCAGAAGGTTGGAGTCTTTATGGAGGGAATTGTTTCACATCCTTTCAGATCACCGGCGTTGACCTATTTCGAAAAAGATATGAAAGATAGAATAGCTCTGGTAAAGGATCTTGGAATGGAGTTTGCTTATGCTGATGCCAGTGCCTGTGGTACAGGTATAAAGGACGCTGTGCTGGATTCTCCGGCTGGTTATCAGATCTTCTTGTTCTCAGCTTAGTGTTAGTTAAGTAAAAAGAAAAAGTCACCCTCATAGGTATTACCAAATGAAGGTGACGTTAAAGGGGACGGCCGTATGAATCACGGAGGTCGTCCCCATACCTCCTTTTTGTCCTACAAGGCCTAACCCCTTAAAACCTTATAGAGGAGGATTCGTTAACCCGGAACTTTAGTGGGTAATCCGGAGTGTGGTGCCTGAAGAACTTAGCAGGCTACTTTGTTAAAAGATTGAGTAGAAGGAAAAAAAATTGTCAGCCCTTACCCCTGTTTTTTGTTAACTTGTAAAGAGATAACCTTTGTAAAGTGCTTTTTGTTTAGTGTTTTCCCTTTTTAATGAAATTTTATTTCACCTTTATTAGCTTAGGAAAATAGAAACAGCTAATAGAAGATCCGTAGCTAGTACGGTAATTACATTCATTCCTAATGCCGGGATAAGCTTGGGCGTGTTGTTATACTCTTTGAGAGCCGTTGTCCCCGCTTTTAAAGCAACCGGAATTGTCAATAGCGCCAGAATGCCCCACCATGATAATATACCGGCAATCATACATCCGATAATCGACACGAAGGTGGCAACTAACCCTATCACATAGAGTAATGCAGCCCGTTTCCTCCCCATTATTATGACAAGGTGTTTTCGTCCCCCTTTGATATCAGCCTCAACATCCGGAAATTCATTTATAAAGAGAAGAAGCGCAGTTAAGATACCGGGAGCAATGGATAACCAGATAACACCATTTGGGAGGATCTCTGATAATGACTGGTTAGGAGTTGCTGTAAGGGCAATGTAGCTGCCAATGACTGGTAGCGTTCCTAAGGATAGACCAGCGATCAATTCCCCAAGGGCAATTTTAGCTAGGAAAGGAGTGTAAAAGACAATACTCAGACCTCCAATGATAGATAACGCAAGAATCGACCAATGAGCTACAATAGCAAAGTAGATTCCGATAGCGGCTGATATAATCAGCGTAATGATGGCGGCATTTAGTACTGCCGCAGGTTTGGTCTTACCCGTTGGAAGCATACCACTCCCTCCGCTAAAAGGCGACCTGTTAGTGTTAAAGTCTATTCCCGTATTATAATCAGAGTATTCATTGAAGAGATTGACTGACGAGTGAGCGGATACCATTCCTATGGTTAAGAGTACGATGGATAAGATGGAGATTTTATTACTACCCGGGAACATAGCCGCTGTAGCAACTCCGATTAGAACAAGTAAGACTGCCAGAATTAGGAAGTTGACCCTGAATTGGGCTAACCAGCTCTTGAGATTATTTTGATTTGACATGTTTAAGTAACGTTTGAGATTAAATCGTGAATGAACTAAAAGTGTGACTTATTTAGAATCATTAACAATAAAAGGGCTAAATAGTTGAAATACGTTATGCTTATTAGGTTACTTAAACAGTGTTAATCTTTTATCGGTTGGTTATCAAATTTCTAAAATTAGGAGTGCTCTCCTCTGAAAACAGGAATCAGCTCTATCTGTTTTGATTTAAGCAGATTGTTGGTTTTAAGCTCATCCTTTGTGAAGCCTAGTATATATCCTCCTCCACCTGAACCGCAAAGTTTAAGCGAGAATAGATTGGTTCTTAGCCCTTCGTCCCACAGTGCTAACATAGAGTCGGGGATGAGGCTTGTCATATGCTCTCTCTGGAATTCCGATATCTTATGAATAGAATCGAAGAAAGAGTTATCATTTATATCAATTAGACTTCCAATGGCACTGTTTATAAGCGGGATGTACTCTGTTCTCATCAGCTCATTATACCCGCTATCAAGGCATTTAGCCATAAATTGCTCGACAAGTTTACCGGTCTTGCCGGGCATCCCACTATCTATAAGAAATATCGCGCTCTGTTTACCCAGATTCTTACCTGGAAGTTTGACAACCTCTATTAATTCAGGCCCTGATACCAGTAATGGCGCTTTGATATAAGCATTGAGCGGGTCGATTCCGGAGGACTGACCATGAAAGTATGATTCCAATCGACTGAGGATCTCTTTAAGTTTTATTGGTACTGGCTTAGATTCTGTGTGTCCATCATTGGTAATGGAAGGTGAAAAGGGGTTCAGAATTGATCTTTCAGATTTCCCTCTGTCGTTGAAGAATGCTGCGGTCTCTGATCCGTTATTCATGGAATAGCGGCTGAAAATGGAGGCCACAAGTGCTCCTGAACTACCAACTCCGTACCCTTGTGGGATTGAGGATTCAAAATAGAGCCCTTCATTTAATTCACTGATAAATCTCTCTAAATCGAGATTTGCCTCAGCTATAATTTCTTGGTTCTGCTTAAGAAAGTGGGCATACTCTTTTAGATTACTATTCGATTCCAGCGCTTTGTTATAATCGGTGTACTTATCTTCAGTGATGAAACTTAATTCGCCACTGAAATGAGTATATGGAATACTTAGAGCCTTTGAGCCCAGAATTACTCCGTATTCTCCCAGAAGGAGGATTTTTGCGTAGAACAGATCGGTTTGCTTCATAAAGTTTTTTAAGTCAGCCTCTCGCCAAGAAAGGTTGGGCCGCCTCCCATCTTATCGTTAATAAATAGTATACCAGGGAATAGGTTCTTTATCTTGAAGATGACATTTTCATTCATATATGAGGAGTCACTTTCATCATAGATCAGGTGGATATTGGGTCCTGCATCAAGCGTGAACGTGAAGGGTGTTTCATTTCTTGATTTTAAAGCGAGTAACAAATTGATGATGGTAACGGTCTCCGGTTCAAATAGCATAAAAGGGGGAGTACTGCTGAGCATAAGACTATGCAGTGTGAGCCCCTCTGAAATGGTAATATCGTTAAACAGGTCTATATTGCCGTTTGCAATAGCCTGAATAGAATCTCTGAATGAATGTCTTGCCTGAAGAAATCGTGCCTCAGCATAGGGGTGGTTCGTCATTAAAGAGTGCCCCTTCGAGCTACTTACTCTTTTCTCCTTTTGGCTGATCACTATGATGGTATCTACTAGTTTACTTAGGCGCGAGTCATGTTTTATCGGTGTAGCATAATGGTCAGAGAAGGTCTCGTTGGTTTCATCTTGACCCCAGGCGGCGAATCCCGGGTAGATTGACCGGCAGGCGCTTCCTGATCCTAATCTGGCAAGAAGAGAGGCCTCTTTATAGAATGCTAACTCTGAGAGCGGAGTGATTTGGTTTTGGATTGAGGTCAGACAAAGAGCCAGAGCACTGAATGCTGAAGCCGACGAGGCGATGCCTGCGGAGTGAGGAAAACTGTTTTCTGATTTAATGACAAATGAATAGTCGTTGATCCACGGCATTCGACTGCTTAGTTCAGTCAGATAGCGTTTAATCCGCTCCGAGAATTTGACTTCCTGATTTCCTTCAAAGGAAAAATCTACAGAAAAAGGACCTTTTTGAATAGCCATCTCCGTGTTTGTACGACATTGGTCTAAAGTCATACTAACCGAGGGAGAGGCAGGTATCTGTCCGGGTAGTTTGCCCCAATACTTTACAATAGCTATGTTTGACGGAGAACTCCATGCAACAGAAAAACCGTCTAACGTTTTATTTAAAGTCATCCTTGTGTTTATCTTACTGAATCAGCAAAAAGCGAGGTCAGTTTGTTCACTAACCCCTCTTATTATTTAAAATTAGCTCTGATAAAAGAAATATTGGGTGGTCTGTTTTTTGCCTAAACCACTCTAATGCCTCTTCACAATCTCCATAAGGCACTGCCATGATATAGTCCCCACCCCATGCGCCTAGTGATTTAAGGGCGCCATTGAACCCTTTAAACCACTTTTGTGAGGCGGGAGGTATCTTTAGTTCATCTGATAAAAATCTCTCATGAGAAGTCATTATTTCAATAAACTCTTTTTTCTCTCTGGCATTCGCCGCTTCGATACTTAGTGCATTAATTTTTGAGATAATAGAGTCATTGATAGTCTCTTTAGATAGAAAGGAAGCGACCCCTTTAGCTGAATCCTGTTTATGTCCGGTATAGATCAAAATAAGATCGTTAAGGAAGGAGGGGTTAAATTCTATCGGAGTGGCTGAGTAGGTATTGTTATCGGTTTTAAACAGAATAGGTGTCTCTGATTCAGAACAGATAACATCGGCACCACTTCCTTTCGATACGCTCTTATGCAGATCCCAGGGTGTTATTTTTGCCAGCCTTGCAATATTGACCGTTAATTGGGCGCTGCTTCCAAAACCCCACTCCGGATTAGCCTCCAAGACTGTTGTTATAGAATATCCATTACCTGTTAAAAAGGTGGGGTTAAGGGTTCGGGCTGCCGTGAGTAACTTTACAATGAAAAGCTCACGGGGGCTTGGTAAGAGGTTGATCGAAGAGAGATCAGATACTTTTAGGGTTGTTTGAAAGAAGACACTGCCATTATAGAATGACGACCAATAGATGAACCCTGAATTATTCTCGGATACACTTAACGTTTGTCGTAGTTTAATGGGTACCACTAAAGCTCTTGCCCCTTTCAATACGGCATACTCTCCGGTTAAAAGCAACTTACCGGGCGATGAGTACTGCAAGCCATCGTAAGCCGGTGGATTGAGTCTATCCATTAATTGGGGGATTTGAATTTCGGGTCTGCTCAATGAATTCTTTAACACTGAGGCTTGATATCTCTTTATCTTTAAACCAATCTGCTGCAAGTTTCATCTCCTCTTTTGTGGCGTTATAAGACATAAGAAGATTGGTGAGATGAAGTTTCATATGTCCCTTTTGAATTCCGGTGGAGGTCAGAGCTCTGACAGCTGCAAAGTTTGACATTAAACCTATTGAGGCAATGATCATCATTAGCTCGCTGGCTGAGGGATTGCCCAGAATATCGAGTGCTGTCTTTGCCAAAGGATGTAGTTTGGTTAGGCCACCTACAGTTCCAACCGCCAGTGGAAGGGTTATAGAGAAGGTAAATATATTGTCTTTAATCCATGCATCGGAGAGAGACTGGTAGCCCCCTTCTTTAGCAGCAAAAGCATGACAAGCGGCTTCAATAGCTCTAAAGTCATTCCCTGTGGCCAATACAACGGCGTCAACACCATTCATGATGCCTTTGTTGTGCGTAACGGCTCTTTGAATCTCATGTTTTGCAATAAGAACGGCATTGACAAATCGCTTTGCCATAATCCTCCCGTCGTGCCCCTGCCATCCCATCATCTCAACAGGGGCTGACACACTTGCGGTAACCGTACAATCGGGATAGTGATTTGAGAGAATAGCCATTATCACTTCGCACTCGGTATCCGGATGGTTTGTAAGTATCCATTCTGTAGTGATTCTTCCAATTGCTTCAAGGCAGCTATTAATAAAGTTTGCCCCCATGGCATCCATGGTCTCAAAATCAACATCGCATTTTAGGTAACCCTTGAATGGGACCTCCTTTTTAACCCATTTTATGCCGATGATCCCCCCGCCTCTCTTTCTCATGGACTCGGTCAGGTGGCTGGTTTTACTAAGAATCTCTCTGTTGATGGCTTCTTGATCCAAACTGAAAGTATCAAGGTGGTTTGTAATTCTAAAGTGAACCTGTCCTTGTTTGGTTGTTCCATTAACAGTGGCTGTGATACCACCTCTAGCCGCCCAGAAAGAGGAAGCCGAAGCAGCTGCTGCAATAACCGAACTCTCCTCTGTTACCATTGGGACATGGTAGAGAGTGTTATTGATCATTACGTTTGGTGCAATCCCAAATGGCAGCATGTGTAATGCAAGGGTATTCTCAGAAAGGTTTTCCAGTAATTCTTTATAGGCAGGGTCTGCTATGGTAAACCTATTCAGGGTCTCTTTAACCAAACTTGCATCAATGGTCTCCTGTGCTAGTTTCTCAATCTGTTCCTCTTTTGAAAGAGACCTAAAAGATTCTATTTTTTTCATCTAAGTAGGGTTCATTAGATAGACTCAATTAAGCTCTCAATGAAATCAGCATTCGAGATTAGTTAAACGAGCTATTTTTTTGTTCTGAGATACGATGCCGCCATTCTGAGCCCTTCGGTCTGAGCCTTTGTGTATGCTCTTAAGGGGTCTAGTCCTTCTCTCGCATATTGAAGGAATGCCGATGCCTGGCCATAGACAGCCGGAAGATGGCTGATGCCTGTTAAGTAGTATCCATCAAGGAATGAGGCAATGCCCCCTGAGATAATGAGGTGTTTAGTACGTATCGTCAGGTTCTCTTTAACGGCATTGTTTACAATCTGAACCATCTCTTCGGCATTATGACCAACGGTTGCCAGTGATTCCTGAAGGGCTGCTCTGCTTTGACTGTTTCTGATAATCTCCAGTCTTGAAAAGTTCGTTCCTCCATAAGCTCCAAATTCAATAGCTTCTAGAGGTAGCTGTAGTAAGGCCTTAAGAGACTCCGGCCCCATTCCTTGCCCCACCTCTTTGACCACCAGCTTGGTAAAAGGAAGTTTATCGATGGTTCTTGAGAGGGTATCCAGAGGAGGATGTTTAAGTCTATCGCCTTCTGGTTGCATCCATTCCTGGAGCGGGTTGATATGGATGATTAATCCATCAGCCCTAAGTTTCTTTATCAACTCAGTGATTAAATGCCAGTTTCCTGACGATGCGATCTCTTCAACCTGATTAATGCCAAGGTTGGCGTATAGAGGCAGGTTCTCACCAATGATATCCCTGACATCGAAATCGTGCAGCCATTGGTTATCCTTAAGAATCATACGACAGGAACCAAGCCCCATACCCATCCCGAACTCATGGCAAACAGTAGCCAGGCGCCTGTTGATCTCCCCTGCCACAGGAGTTCCTCCTGTCATACTTGATATCCAAATTGGGGTTTCAAGTACTCGTCCCATGAAAGGAAAGAGAAAGGGATCGCTAACCGGATGAGCGCTAAGTAAAGGCTCATAGGTAAAACGTTGATCCGGAATGGCAAAACCTGAGTGAGCTTTAAGGGCTAAGTCGATGTGGGCTTTCTTCCTGTCTTCTGACATTGCTATTCTTCTTTTAAGATTTTTCGGCTGATTACCAGACGAAGTACTTCTGAGGTACCTTCTCCAATCTGTAAGATTCTTTGATCCCGGAAGAATCTTTCAACAGGGGAATCTTTAAGTAGTCCCCGGCCTCCTAAGATCTGTACTGCTTCATCGGCTACCTCTTTTGCTACTTCAGAACAATATAGTTTTGACATAGCAGCCTCATTGGCAAATGGTAGATTGTTCTCCTTAAGCCAAACACTCTGGTAAAGATGGGCACGAGCATGGTTAATCCTCATGAGCATATCGGCTAGTTTAAAACTAATAGCTTGAAACTCACCAATGGCTTTACCAAACTGCTTACGCTTAAGAGCATAACTACGCGCAGCCTCAAAAGCACCTTGTGCAAGTCCAAGTCCCATAGCAGCAATCGTTAGTCGTCCATTATCGAGGGCTCCGAGTGTAATTCTGGGACCATCACCCGGTTCTCCGATAATGTTTTCCAAAGGTACTTTAACTCCTTTTAATTCCAACATGGCTGTATCGGCTCCTCTCCACATCAGTTTGTTTCTCATCCTGGTGGCGGTCAAACCGGGCGTGTCAAAAGGGACAATAAAGGCGGATAACTCTTTCTTGTTGCCCTCAACTTTTGTAATCGCCTGTATGGTAACACCAGCCGTCATCGGATTTGAGGCATTTGATATAAACAACTTAGAGCCATTGAGAACCCAGTGGTTATCTACCAATTCTGCCGTTGTCTCTGTCCCGCGTGAGTCACTACCCGCATTCTCTTCCGTAAGACCAAAAGCCCAGAGCTGTTTTCCGGTACATAGTCCCGGAAGAAACTGTTTCTTTTGGGCTTCAGTTCCAAAGCTATTCAGCAGATTTACACCCAGACTGTTATGAGCAGCAACCGTACCAGCCATTGATCCGTCTACTCTTGCCAGCTCTTCCACCAGCAAAACAAACGACATAAAGTCTGCATCTGATCCACCAAACTCTTTGGGCCCATTGATTGCCAACCAGCCCTGTTTCCCTATCGCTTCAACGATCTCCTGAGGAAATCGCTCCTCTCTGTCGTATTCAAATGCAGCAGTATATATCACCTCTTCTGCAAATGATCTAACTTTCATCCTGAAATCTATATGCTGGTCTGAAAGCCAGGGGCCTTGTGTAATAAATCGGGGTTCTTTGTTTTTCATTGTCTTGATCTATTCTGTTTTTACCGAAAGGTTACTAAATCCATTCCGGTCTTAATATGATCTCCTCGTTTAACTTTTATATGCTCTATAACTGACTCATTTAGAGCTAAAATTCTATTCTCCATCTTCATCGATTCAATGACCAGCAGCAGGTCGCCTTTATTCACCATCTGCCCTTCATGTGCCTCAATATGGATCACTCTGCCATAAAGACTAGAGGTTAGTCGCGTCTGTTTCTTATGGCCATTTAACGATGGGTTAACCACAACACCTGACTCAGGGATATGCCTTTTTACGATGGTTGTCGTCTCTCCGGCTAATCCTACCTGAATCTGATCTTTACCCATGTAGGAATATTCAAAGGTAAGTGGCTGGTTATTTGATAGTAGTTGAAGACGATGATCGGTTTTAGAAAGTAGACTTATCTCAAATATCTCTTCAGCACAGCTAACCGACATTGAGGATGAATCGTATGAGAGTACCGATAGTTCTTTAATCTGGTGGTCTATCTCAACCTGAACGTTTCTTGCGGAGGTTACCATAGTACCCCAGTAGCGACGGGCATCACTGGGTTGATAAAGCTCATTGTTTCTCTCTTGAAACCAGAGCCACGCAAAGGCACTCATTAAAGCCGAACTCTGATTAGCTGGATTAATCTGCGATTTGATGCTTTCGATGTTACGCTCAAGCCAACGGGTGTCGGGGGGACGGTTATTTATCGGAATTGCGGAGGTTAAGTGTCTAAGAAGTGGCAGGTTAGTGTTGAACCCATGAAGAGCGGTTCTCTTAAGCGTATACTTGAGCTTTCTATAAGCCTCCTCTCTTGTGATCCCATGTGCAATAACCTTCGCCAGCATAGGATCATAACCCGGGGTGATCTCTGTGCCCTGTTTGATGGCCGAGTCAACCCGTATCCCTTCAGAAGATGGAACACTCCAGTAAACCAGATCACCTGCTTCAGGTTTAAAGTCGTTTAACGGGTCTTCGGCATAGAGACGAGCCTCTACAGCATGACCCTCAAATCTGATCTCATCCTGCGTGTATCTGAGATTCTCTCCAGAGGCTACTCTGATCTGCTGTTCAATCAAGTCTATTCCAGTGATCATCTCCGTAACGGGGTGCTCAACCTGGATTCGGGTGTTCATCTCCATAAAGAAGAAGGCTCCTGAGGGGTCGAGAAGAAACTCAATGGTGCCGGCATTAGTGTAGTTGGCTCTCTTGGCAATCTCGACTGCAACGTTGCGGATCCCCTCAACAACCTCTCTTTCGATCATTGCTGAGGGAGCCTCTTCAATGACCTTCTGTTGTCTGCGTTGCACCGAGCATTCTCTTTCAAAGAGATGTATAACGTTGCCGAGATTATCTGCTAAAAGCTGTACCTCAATGTGACGAGCCTCTTTGATGAAACGTTCGGCATATAATCGACCATCACCGAAATAACGGATGGCTTCTGCTGAGGCGGACTTGCACTTCTCTTCAAACTCTTCACGAGTGTGCACAACATACATTGCCTTACCCCCGCCACCGGCAACAGGCTTTAGAAGCAACGGAAAGGTAGCATCAGCCGGAAGTGTAAAGGTTTCTATATCGATGTTAAACCCTGCGGCAACAGGTAACCCGATTGATTGAACGAAGTTTCGGGCAGCCGATTTATCGCCCATAAGAGAAATAACAGCAGGATCAGGCCCTATGAAGATGATATTTGCCTCCTGACAAGCTTTTGCGAAAAGCGTATTTTCGCTTAGGAAACCATAACCGGGGTGAATAGCATCAGCATTCACCAGAGTAGCCGCATTGATAATGGCCTCTATATTAAGCCATGTCTCAGTCAGAAGATCTCCATTGAGTTTTACAGCCTCATCACATGCCTTAATATGCGAGGCTTGAAGATCGTCGTCAGTATAGAGGGCTACTGTGCTGATACCCATTTTACGCGCGGTTGAGGCTATTCTTAGTGCAATCTCACCACGGTTGGCAATCAGTATCTTATTTATCAGCTTCATGTTGTTATTTCTTAGTAATGCCTTGAGTTGTTAAGGTTTTAGTTTTGACCAGTCAGGTTTCCTTTTCTCGAAGAAAGCCTTTATACCCTCGGCGGTCTCAGCAGAGCTTCTGGCTCTTGCAAGCACAGAGGCGGTGTATTTGATGGTGGTCTCATCAGGAAGAGGGTAGAGGTGGTTGATCATCTGTTTGATGCTATGTTGGGCTTCACTGCCACCCATGGTAAGCTTTTCGATTATCTGCATGGCTTTTTCTATCGGAGGGGCAGTTCGGGCAATATCATCGATGAGGCCGATCTGTGTTGCTTCTGCAGCTGAGAATCTACGACCTGTCAGCATGAATTGCATGGTTTTCATAGGACCAATCTTTCGGATGATATAAGGCGAGATGGTAGCCGGAACCAAGCCTAACCTGACCTCCCTGAAAGCAAAGATGGCGTCTTTTGCGGCAATTGCGAAGTCACAGGCAGCGGTTAATCCAATACCTCCGCCGTAGACCGACCCCTGAACCAACGCGATGGTAGGTTTGCTACAGGTGGCTACAGCCTTCATAAGATGAGCCAGGCGAATACTCTCCTTCTCCATGTCACGTCCTTCACTGGCTAACATCCATGACAGATCAGCACCGGTGCAGAAGTTTTTTCCTTCAGCTTGAAGAATGACAGCACGAACATTCGGATTTTGATCAGTCTCCTCGAAAAGTTGTCTGACATGATCGAGTAACTCGCCATCAAGAGCGTTGCCTTTCTCTGGTCGGCACAGGGTGATAAAGGCCAGGTTTTTCTCGTAAGTCAATCTTACTCCCTTACCATTTTCTTGTGGAATTGTGTTGTCGTTCATAGTTTACTTTTTTCTAATTTTTTTACATTCTGAATACCCCAAATTGAGGCTCAGGGATAGGTTTGTTTAGTGTTGCAGAGAGTGCTCGTGCTAGAACAAACCTTGATTCCGATGGTTGAATAATCCCATCATCCCAGACCCTTGATGTTGCAAAAAGAGCTTTACTCTCTCGTTCGTAGCGTTCAATTAAATTCTCTTCGTTCTTATCCTGTTTTACTGTACTAAGTACCTGAGATGCCTGAGCACCTCCCATAACTGAGATGCGGGCGTTTGGCCACATCCACAAAAACCGGGGTCCAAATGCTCTACCCGCCATTGCATAGTTGCCGGCTCCATTAGAACTGCCAAAAATGAGCGTAATCATTGGGACGTTAGCATTGGCAACGGCGTGCACCATCTTCGCCCCATCGCGCGCTATCCCTTTGTGTTCAAAGTCTTTTCCTACCATAAATCCTGTGACGTTTTGCAGAAATATGATAGGCACCTTTCTTTGGGCACAGAGTTCCACGAAGTGTGCCCCCTTGAGTGATGTCTCGGGGTAGAGGACACCGTTATTGGCGATTATCCCAACCGGAATCCCCATGATATGGGCAAATCCGGTAACAAGCGTCGGAGCATACTCCTTTTTAAACTCATTAAGTTTGCTTCCATCAACAATACGGGCTATGACCTCCCGGCTATCAAAGTGAGTTGATAGATCCTCCGGCATGATATAATCAAGTTCACGGGGCGAATAATAGGGTTCAACAGGATCGTTATAAGCCAATGGCTGACGGTAAGCCGGAGCAAAACTTAGAAATATCTCTCTGCATTTCCCGATCGCCTCATGATCATTTTCAACGAGATGATCAGCCACTCCTGATATCTTTGTGTGAACCTCGGCTCCGCCTAACTCCTCGGCGGTAACCTCTTCGCCGGTCGCAGCTTTTACCAAAGGAGGACCAGCAATAAAAATGGTACCTTGATTCTTTACTATGATAGTCTCATCGGCCATCGCAGGGATGTAGGCTCCTCCGGCAGTGCAACTTCCCATGACTATAGCCACCTGCGGAATGCCAACCGCTGATAATCTAGCCTGATAATAGAATATCCTGCCGAAGTGATCTTTATCAGGGAAAACTTTTGATTGTTCCGGCAGGAAGACTCCTCCGGAATCAACCATATAGACACAGGGGAGGTTATTCTCAAGAGCAATCTCTAAAGCTCTGACATGCTTTCTAATGGTTTCACTGATATAGGTTCCCCCTTTTACTGTAGCATCGTTAGCAATTACAACAGCCTCTCTACCCTGAATCAAAGCTATACCCGTGATGATCCCTGCTGAGGGAAATGCTTCAGCATACTGACCATTTGCGGCCAGCGCAGAGAACTCCAGAAAGCCGGTGCCTTCATCGCATAGTAACTCAATCCTTTCCCGGGCGGTAAGCTTTCCCCTTTCATGATGCCTTTTTACCGCTTCTATCGGTCCACCCTTCATCACCTTTGCCATGAGTTCTTGCCACTCTTTTAAGACAGCAAGATTTAACTCTTTGCGGCTTTTGTATGAAGGATCGTCCGGCCAAATGGAACTTTCAATTCTTTCCATTGCTTCAGACTTTTCAATATTATAGAAACTAACAAACGGAAATTACTCTTTGTTTAAAGTTAAAATCGCTATTAAACTGTAGCCGTAGTTTAATCATAGTTCACCCTGGCACGCACTCCCTCTGTCCTCTATCAATCTATAAAGATAAACCATTAGAGGTGTGAGGGAGTGCAGCGGAAGGGTTTGTTCTGAAGATAATTAAGAGATTACTCTTCGTATAGCTTTGAGTTGTCGACGAATATCAGGTATTGATCAATCAAATCTCCTTTTAGTTTGAAGGTATTTGAGAAGTTACAGCTGTAGGTAGTTCCGTTATGGCGGGTATAGGTTACAACGCCATTGGTGATAACTACATCGCCAACTTCAAAGATCTCGAGTTCACTATGTTTTATCCCCTTGATGCTTTTAAAGAAGCCATCCAGGAAGGGTAGAATATGGTCATGGCCGACGATAGCCGGGAAGTTAGAAAACCTGAAAGTGCCGTTTGGGGTAATGAAGTTTGTTAGTGCAACTGCATCGGCAGCGTCAACGGCTTGAAATACTTTTGAGATAAGTGACTTGCTCATTTTATTCTTGTTATGTTTTGTAGAGGAGGAGGTTAGTTTACCCGACAAACAAGAAAAGAGACGATAGATTATCATCAGTTTTTGGTTGACCGGATAGATAGCTTTCCTCTGTTTTATACAAAAACAAGAATAGAGCGGGGATTGTTTAGAATGGTTCTAAAAAGGGCTATAGGATGGTGATATCCTTAAACTCACGGTTAAAGTTTTTAGTGATCTCGATAATGATAGGTTGGATGCCTGAGTTATATCCAAGGTCTTTGAGTGAGGTCACGAACTTGGTGTGGTCCCGTCCTGCTCTGTAGTCGGGTTCTCGGGTAGGGTGTTTAAGGTACCATGCGATAGTTCCGGGCAGTTCGCTGACGTTAAGGACGGCATGGTAGAAGAGACGGTCGGGGGCTTTGAACATAGAAGAGCCAAGGATTTTGTGAGAGCCTGAGGAGATATCCGAGATACCTCTTTGTCCGAGGTTTTCTATTCCAAGGTCAGTAAGCGCATTAATAATTAAGTTATTACAACGAGCGAAGAAGTCGACAGAGCGTTCATAATTATCTTTGGAGTCAGTACAAGCGATCACCACCATAGAAGGTGAGAGTACGACAGCTTCTCCGCCAGAGGGTCTTTTGATAAGGGCAACCTCATCTTGTTCAATTCTTTCGAGGAATACAGATTTCTCAGGTTGATTACTTCTACCGAGTACAACATAGACCTGATCGGGGATCCAGGTACAGAAAGCAGGAAGATTAGAAGTTTCGAGTAGTTTTTTGTCAGGAAGAGGATAAGAATTTGAGTCGATTGATTGTAAATCTGTCATTTTGGTTGAATTAATCCTGTGTATGATTTCCTTTGAATAGATGAATGGCAATGGTCAAAGATAGGACTTCTTTGCGTTATTCTTTTGAAAAAATTGTTAACTGGATGGAGGCTAATCTTTGAATTCTTGAATTTTGAATCTCTTTTGCCGCCAGCCGCTAGCAGCCA
>JAJTBW010000051.1 GCA_021286705.1 Sphingobacteriia bacterium | reverse complement strand
GCCAGACATCAGCTTGATATAAAACATGCTCAATAAAAGTGTCGAAGTCAGGAGATGACTAGCACCGGGTAATAAAACCTCTTCTTTGCTGGTTTTGTAGATTATGTGCGATAGGTGATTTATTAGAGTATCGCTGATGGGGCATTTTGCTTTCAATTAAAACTCAAAATTTTGATAGTGTGCCTGACCAATGAGTATAATCAAGTTGACAATGTGATACTGATTTGTCGGAGTAGACTCTATTTCTTATCTGGTATAGGAGGTAGTAGAGGCAATTATCATCACTGTTTTAGAGTTTTTATTACTATTGTATTATCTTTTAGGTTGATATATAAATTTTATTTATTAGAAGGTATAGAGTCGTATATTTGATATATATTCTTTTATACAAAGAAAAAATGTCTAATATAAAAAAATATTTCCCCCTTTGGTCGTAAAATTAGTTACATTTGTTTCTTACTAATCTAGACTCCAAAACATTACTTCATCACGCTGATTCCTTAATAACCAACAAAACAGCCAAAGATGGAATTTATATTAGCGTCTATTGAAGACATAATAAGTAAGTCAGGTAGTGGTTTGCTACCTGATGCCGAAGACGAGGAGTTAAATCTGAAATATTTAGCAAGTATAATATCGGCCTCCTGTACATTTCCGGGTCAATTAGCTGGTGTTATTGCTGCCAAAATGGATTTAGATTTTTCCTTACTTACCTTAAGTGTAGTGGATTCATTTGCGAGTAGGGTAGTTAAAGGTTGGAAAACCACTGCTAAAATTATCAGTAATAGTGATTTTGACCTTCGCTTTATTGTTTTTCTAAGGTCAGAGATGTTACGACCCTCACTTTGTTTGCGTTCTACTCTTGTCTATTTGCAATTCTCTGCTCTTTTTCAGTCACTATCTGAAGAACTAGTACGTAGTGTTAAGTCTAAAGAGAGGGGAGTGGTATTAAATTCAATTCTCGATTCAATTATAATGCTTTGGAAGAGATGTTGTGATCAGCAGAATCCTGAACTGCTGGATAGGCCCTATCGAGAGCTGGTTTTAGCGGCAATAATTGTATTGGTTAGACATTTGATTTTAAAGTTTAAGAATGATCTTTTGTTTCGTTCTCCTACTTTTTGTGTCTTTTTTAGATATCCTGAATTAAGCTTATGTGATGATGAGATGGCTCCATTGATCAGAAGAATTCAAAGTGGATTGGTTAAGGTACCTATAGTATCGATTTTTGGATTTGACGGTCATGAACGAAAAGTTACTCATGATTTGAGTAAAGAGAGCGAATCAAAGAAGAGTGGAAGTGTTGATGAGTTACAAAGCAGCAAGAAGAGTGATGGTGATATCGAGTCTCTATATCTATCAAGTAGTGAAGTTTGTTCAGTCTTGGGTATTAGTCCGGCTACACTTTGTAGAATAACACAAAAAGGTCACCTTCATGTTCATTTAAAGAGTAAAGGGAGGTACTTGTATTTTCGTAGTGAGGTAGAGTGGTTTAAAAAAAACGGGCACTATTGATCATTTCAATACTGTTTACGACCTTTGGTAAAAAAAGATGAAGATAAAGACCGGGATAGGTTATGATGTCCATCAGTTGAAAGAGGGGCTTCCATTACGAATTGGTGGTGTGGATATTCCACATAATTTAGGTGCATTAGGCCATTCAGATGCAGATGTATTACTTCATGCTATATGCGATGCTCTATTGGGGGCAGCTGGATTGCGTGATATTGGTTTTCATTTTCCCGATACTAAGGCTGAATATAAGGGGATAAATAGTCTTTTGTTACTTCAAGAGACTGTTCGCATAATAAAAGAAACGGGTTATGAAATAAGTAATATAGATTCGACGGTGGTATTACAGAGACCTAAGATTGGAGGACATATCCCCTCTATGGTGGAAGCTATCTCTATGGCATCTGGGATAAATGCTCAGGATATCAATGTAAAAGCAACAACTACCGAGCATCTTGGGTTTGCAGGACGGGAAGAGGGGGTTGCAGCCTATGCTGTAGCGACTTTAATCAAACCATAGTTTGCTTCTCTGTTCGTTTTCAGTTTTTGGGTCTGGATTAAGATAAATCTACATTGTCACGATCTACTTCTGCTGTGATGATTACATCCAAAGAATCAATTCGAAGTATAAGCTTGTCCTTGCTGATCTTTATAACACGCCCTGATTTGCCGGCCATAAATCCTTTGTTTACAATGACCTGAGAGTTAACCTCCACTTTTACAGAATAACCTTCAGATAGACTTAAGAATTTTTTGATGGCTTCAATTTCTTTATCAGAGATAACGGCAGGCTTGCCACAGTAATAAACGAAATGAGATACTCCACTTGTTTCAATGATTGGTCTATAATCTCTTTCGTCACTTCTAACAAAGACGTAGCTTGTGAAGAGTGGAAGCTCGACTTTCTTTTTTCGGTCTGACCATACTCTGGTAGTAATGTATAACGGTAAATAGGCCTCTAATTCTAACTGTTCAAGCTGTTGAAATACCTTTTTCTCATTGTGGGCCGAGGTATAAATAACATGCCAGGGTTTCTGATTACTCATATCAAATAATATACATGAGCAAAAGTAAAGTAAATCCTAATTGGTCTGACGAAATACATGATGATTTAATACTTATTAAGATTTTTGTCTTAGGTTAATAAAATTGAAGTATTTAAATGTTTTAATTGTTACTTTTAGTTTCTATAAAGGGTTTTAAAAAAGAACTAACTTTAGGAATATTTCTTCAATAGCAATTAATCAGGTTGCTTTTTAATTGTATGTAGATGAGATTTATCTCATAATATGGATAACAAAGATTCAAATAAGGAGAACATTCGCGATCCTCAGGTTTTTGATAACAAGAAGATTTGGAGGCTGTCTCAGGTTACCGATTCTTTACAATCGGTGGTAAAGAAAGCCTATTCTACGAAGTACTGGATTGTCGCATCGATTGCTCGATTGGGATATATTAAATCAACCGGACATTGCTATCCTGAGTTGATAGAGAAAAGTGATGGGATTATTACAGCCTCTATGCGTGGTTTCGTATCGGCCTCAAGGTTTAAAACTATTTCTTATAAATTTAAAAAAGAGACGGGTGAAGAGCTGAAAGATGGTATCGAGTGGCTCTTTCTAGCCGAAATTAGTTTTACCCCCACCCGTGGAATCACTCTGGTTATTGTTGACAGTGAACCAGCTTATACTGTGGGAAGGCTTGCTGTTGAACGGATTAAGACTATTGAACGTCTTAAAAAGGAGGGGCTTTTTGAAAAGAACAAGCGTCTTCCCTTTCCGATGCCTCCGTCTCGTATAGCGGTGATTAGTGTAGAGAGTAGCAACGGTTATCAGGATTTTCTTAATATCTTAAAAAGGGAGGGCAAAGATTATAGAATTTCTACCAAGCTGTTTCCGGCAATAATGACTGGAGAGAAAAATATTGAATCAATTGTGTTTAGATTAGGTCATATCAAAGAAATAGCGGATAGATTTGATCTTGTCATCATCCTCAGGGGTGGAGGAGGTGAAGCGGGGCTGGCAGGTTATGATAGTTATGAGCTATCGGCTGCCATTGCTGACTTTCCTATACCTGTTATAACCGGTATAGGGCATGCACCAAATCAATTAGTAGCCACTATGGTTTCACATTTGGATGGAATTACTCCAAGTGATGTAGCGTTTAAAATTGTTAATTGGTTTAAAGTTGAGAATCAGAAACTCATTGATCGTATTGCTCGAATTGCTCAACTGTCAATGTTTAAGTTGCAAAGAGAGGATGCCAGACTAAATAGGATAGTTGATTCTTTACCCGGTATGGTTCACCGACGTGTATCTATGGAAGAGATAAGGGTAAATACTATGAGACACTTGTTAGTCTCTGCCGGTAAGCTGAGGTTAGAGAGAGAATCTGCCAAGCTTGACCAGTTATCTTTAATATATATTGAGTCAATTAAGAGGCGGTTTGCAGAGGAGGATCAGCGGATAGATAAATTACAGAGGGAGCTAGAACTCATCAATCCTTTAAGGATGATGGAGAAGGGGTGGTCATATATGATTATGGATGGGGAGATTGTTAAAAGCCCTGATCAGGTTAAAGAGGGAGATATTGTCACAACACGGACATCCGCAGGAGAGATTAAGAGTGTGGTGGTAAAAAGATAATTAACTTTGCGAAAAAGAATCCAGCTATGTCGTCAGACGCCAATTACTATAAAGAATTATTTGAGCAGTTTAAAGATATGCGGGTCATTGTCATTGGTGATGTGATGATTGATGCTTATATCTTTGGACAGGTTGATAGGATTTCACCTGAGGCTCCTGTCCCTGTTGTTTCGGTGACTAAACGAAGTTCAAGGCTTGGCGGCGCTGCCAATGTTGCTTTAAATCTTAAGGCAATGGGAGCAACATCGTTACTCTGTTCTGTTATTGGGTTGGATGATAGGGGTGATGATTTCTTGAAGCTGCTTAAGGATGAGAATATGCCAGTAGATGGCATTTTAAGAAGCAAGGATCGGTTAACAACGACTAAGTTTAGGGTAATTGGGAACAACGTTCAATTGCTTAGAGTTGATGAGGAGAGTACTAATGCATTGACTTCAGCGGATGAATTGAAACTCTTTCATTTATTCCAGAACCTGGTCGAAAGATATCATCCTGATGCTATCATATTTCAGGATTATGATAAGGGTGTTCTCACTCCGGGTGTGATAGGCGCAATTACAGCAAAGGCCAATGAGATGGGGTTACCTGTTACAGTTGATCCCAAGAAAAAGAACTTCAGGCAGTATAAACATGTAGACCTATTTAAACCAAACTTAAAAGAGCTGAGAGAGGGAATTGAGATGATAATTCCTCGAGGTGATTTTGATGCATTAGAGATAGCAGCATCGCGAATTCAGGAAGAGATGAGTTTAAGGATGGTGATGGTGACTCTGTCGGAGAATGGGGTCTATATAAGAAGTAGAATGTCAGATTCGAGCTATGACACTCTTCGACTGCCAGCACATCGACGTAATATCGCAGATGTTTCTGGTGCGGGTGATACAGTAATCTCTTTGGCTACCTTGTGTTTAGCGGCACGCTGTGACTTGGTTACTATAGCTCGTGTTTCTAATCTTGCCGGTGGACTAGTTTGTGAGGAGGTAGGGGTTGTGCCTGTCGATGCCGATAAACTCTTACAGGAGACCATTAAACTCTATACCGGGATTACTGAATAATAAGCTTAATAATTTAATTGGTAATGACTCAACACTCGAAGTCCAGATCAAACGTAGCAACCATGTTTAATCAGATTGCTCCAAAGTATGATCTGTTAAACCATCTGCTATCATGGGGGATTGATAAAAGGTGGCGGAAAAAGACAATAGATAAACTTATTGATTCGGGGGCATTGTCTATCCTTGATGTAGCAACTGGAACTGGTGATTTAGCAATAGCAGCAGCTAAGAGAAATTCAAAATTTAAGATTACAGGTGTAGATATTTCGGCTGGGATGCTTGAGGCAGGTCGGGTTAAGGTAGTTAATGAGGGGCTTGCCTCTAATATTGTTTTGCTTGAAGCCGATAGTTTGAATCTTCCGTTTGATGATCATCAGTTTGAGGCAACGATGGTGGCTTTTGGTGTAAGAAACTTTGAACAGACAGTAAAGGGGCTAAGTGAGATGTTTAGAGTCACAGCTCCTGGTGGAATTATCCTAGTTCTTGAATTCTCGAAGCCCGATAGATGGTTCATGCCTCTGTATGGTATTTATAGTAAGGTGATTATGCCATTGATAGGCCGAATAGTGAGCAAACACTCCACTGCATACACCTATCTGCCTGAGACAGCATTGGCTTTTGCGCAAGGAGGTGAGTTTTGTGATTTATTAGTGAAGGCGGGATACTCTAAACCCACATTTACAAGGTTTACCTTCGGCATAGCGACTCTTTATACTGCGGTAAAAGAACAGTGATTATACTGTACCTGTAAGCCATATCCTGAATGCAGCGGCCCGATCTGTTGAGACAATACACTCTACAGGACAGCTAATTCTTGGTTCAATCTTGATTCTTCCTTTTGAATGAACCCACATTTTCGATATTGAATCAATGTTCAATAAGACCTGTCTGTTGATTCTAAAGAAAGAGGCCGGTTCACATAGCAGTTCTAATTGTTCAAGGGTTTGATCAGCAGGATAGATTTGTCCCTCTTTTGTTATCATTGATACTCCTCCATCTTTTGCATAAAAAATCGCAATGCTATCCAGTGGTATACTCTTTAGATAATGCCCGTATTTAACCATTAATCGTCTGGGCTCCCTCCTTCCTTGTTTTAACATCTGCTCGAGCAATGGTAGGATGTTATTGTCTGAACGGGATCTGTGGTACTTTTCGAAAGCCTGCTTTAGCTCATCCTCTTTTACCGGTTTTAGTAGGTAGTCAATGCTATTTAGTTTGAATGCTTTGATGGCATACTGATCATAGGCCGTTATAAAGATAACAGGACAGGTGATCTCTGTAGTTGAGAAGAAGTCAAAGCAGGTCCCATCTGCTAAGTGAATGTCGCAGAGAAATAGGTCTGGTTGATTATGAGTCTGAAACCAACTTTTTAAGCCACTTACGGTCTCAATTATTGCATCAATCTCATAATCCGGTTTAATAACTTTGATCATTCGTTCAAGTCTGCGACCTGCTGCAGCCTCGTCTTCAGCAATTAATACCTTCATATTATTGACTTTTTTTACTTTCTTTTTGAATATTTAGTTCATCACTTGTTAATAATGGTATAGCTACACAGAAATGGCGACTTGAATTGATTATCTCAACGGGTTTGTCTGTCAGAAAATGATATCGATTATGAATGTTCTGTAATCCAAGCCCGGCACCGGGCTCACTAGAGATCCGTTTTTGCAAATTATTAGTGACTGTTATATAGCCTTGAGAGGTAATCTCAACTTTAATCAGTAGCGGACTAGCAGCAGTGATTGTATTATGTTTGATAGCATTTTCTACTAGCATCTGTAGGGTGAGAGGAGCAACAAAGCCGATAACTAATTTGATGTTTGGGCTATATTCCATCTGTAGGCTATCTTCATAACGTTGTCGCTGAATCTCGATATAATTGTCAATTAGATCTAGTTCCTCTGACAGTGGTATTAACGGTTGATCGCGCACTTGTAATAGCGATCTGTAAAAATCTGAAAGACGTTGAACATAGATAATAGCTTTCTGCTTATCCTCTTCGATTAATGCTAATAGTGTATTAAATGTATTGAACAGAAAATGGGGATTTACCTGACTTCGTAGTGTCTCAAATTGAGCTAGCAGGCTCTCCTTCTCCAGAAATTGATTACGCATTAAGCTCTCCTTCCATTGAACAAAGAAGTAATAGCCTTCATGGAAGAATGTGACCATCAAAGAGATGAATAGTGAGATAGCGAAGTTCTGCCACATGCCTATAAATGAGCATAGAGTGGAACTAAGGAATGAGGTGAATAAAGCAAATAGAGTTATTGAAACCAATAAGGTATAGGTTGATACAAATACTATTTCCATGGAGATGTGTAGTAGGGGCTTCTTATTCCATGGAATCAAATTCCATAGATTGATTATTATCCAACGACAACCTAGCCATAGCAGAACTGTATTCAGAAAGGTAAGTCCTACATTTAATAAAAGTAAGCTTAAATTGGCTCCAAATAGTAATGATGTAGAAGTTGGCAGTATTAGTCCTATCAACGGGATTCCTATGAGCATTATCCATTTGTCATCAATCGGGCCTGCTTTTTTAAACTTTATTGGTATTGACATCATTAGAAATATTGAAGTTGGACTATAGAGTAATGGAATGCGTCATCTTAGAAGTTTATGCGATACTGTGGTATAACCAGTATGCCTGTCTGATACACATATCCTGATTTGCCAGTTTTTTTATTGAATTTCTCAGAGTATACATTTTGTTGGTTAAAGATATTTTGAATATCAACACCAAACTCTTGTCTTATACCTTTTCCTTCCCATTTCCATACAATTTTAAAATCGGTACGGAGGTAGTCTGGGTATTGAAGTTCATAGGCATTCGTGTTATCGTATTTGCGCATAAAGTAACCCGGTTTATTTGGGTCGTTTATGATTTGAGATGGAGTGTATCTTTGACCACCACTCCATGTACTTTTTATATCTATAGCCAGCGAATGGGTGGAGGTACCATTCTCTTTTCTAGATAAGATGAACTCTTTTCCAATCAATAGGTTAGCAACATAGTTTGTGTTAAAAGCTGTCGACCGTTCTATATTATCACTCCCTTTGTATTTAGAGTCAAAGAGAGAGAGGGTTCCCAGGTAATAGAATCCTTTATGAAGGAATTGTTCAAGGGTAAGCTCAATTCCAATGTTTCTACCTTTTCCTGTAGCGACAAGGGTGTCAGGAAAGCCAAAGCCAAAATTGGCTCCTTCATTTAGTAAGGAGTAGTAGTTGCTTACTCCTCCATTGACTCCGGCTCCGGATAAGAGCTGGATATAACCCTCAACCTTTATTCTGGTGTTCTCTGCTATCAGGTAATCTCCACCCAATACAAAGTGGTGGGCTTTTAGCAGATCAAGATTTTTGTTAAGTTGGCTGTAGGTCCCATCGTGCATGAGTGTTTGTCTGAAATAGACGGTAATTGGGTTTAGTTGGCTGTGGTAGCCATAACCCAGACTAAGGCTTAATCGATCATTTATGCCCCATTTTAACGCCATTCTTGGTTCAATGTTCCATGTGTCATTATAGGCATAATAGAGTGAGTGCAGGCCATTATTTAAAGTAAAATGATCAGTGAGTCTGTATTGCCATTGGATGTATGCCTGTGCTAAAAGCGCATTACCATCAAATGCAGTGGTAGGTCTGAGTGCATGATCTTCATTAAACCAGATAGACTCTGTCAGATCAAAGAGTTGTTGTTTAAGTCTGAATCCTCCTTTTATTTGAGAACGTGCCGATAATTTTGAGGAGATATATGATTGAAGTGTAATGAAAGACTCATTAAAGTTGTTTCTATAGGTTGTTGTTCTGCTAGAGTAATTGGGAGATAAAGAGTCGATGGTGGTTTTGAAATTGTGATATGAGGAGGCAATGGTGGTTTTTAGATAGCTATTTTTTGTTAGACCAATACTATGTGTTATCCCTCCGCTAATCAATTTACTTCCGTTTGTTAGATCATAGCCTTCTCCACCATAGAAATCGATACTCTCTTTTGTAGTGTCTGCTTTACTGTCCCATATTTTAATGTCGGAGTCACCACCGAATGCAAAAATCGAGAAGTCACCAAGCTTTGTTGCCGGTAGATTGACTTTAATTGTGAAGTCTTTGTACTTTGGGATTCCCGTGCCAGTACCAAGGTCAGCACCCAGCTTATCCATTATTTCCAGCGTTGAATATCTTACATTGGCCAGATACGAGGCTCCTGTCTCCTTGTTTATTGGTCCCTCGGCTCCAAATTCGAATCCATTAAACCCGATTTGACCAAGAAACTCATGTTTTTTATCATTGCCGCTTCTAAGTTTTAAGTCAAATACAGCTGCTGTAGCATTTCCATATTCTGCTGCGAAGGCACTGGTCATAAAATCGGAGTTTGCAAGCAGGTTGTTATTTAACATGCAAACCGGACCTCCGGTGGCGGTTGATGACCCATAGTGATTGGGGTTGTGGATATCAACATCTTCTAGGCGCCATAATAGTCCAAGAGGTGAATTTCCTCTGACAATGATGTCATTACGCGCATCATTTGCGCCTGTTACTCCTGCATAGTTCATAGCCATTCTGGCAACATCATTTCTTGAGCCTGCATATCTGCCGGTCTCTTCTACGGTGAAGCCACGACTACTTATGGTTGCCATTGGGTTGATTGTGCCTCTCTTATCCCGTTGAGCTACAATCTCTACAACGTCGCCTGAAATGATAGCCTCTGTGAGATTAACATCCAGAACAACCTCTTTAGCATTGCTGAGTTGAAGATTAGAGATAACACTCTCTTGATACCCTACATAACTAACTCTTATACTGACTCGTCCCGGTTTTAAATGCGATATTACAAATTCCCCTGCTTCGTTAGTGGTTGTACCTGTAAATGGCTCCATGTCAATGATAACGACATTGGCACCCGGTAAAGGTTGAAGATTGTCTCTATCTTTTACTTTTCCTCTGATGGTGGCATTTTGCCCCCAAAGTGTTGTACCTACTCCGAGTAAAATTAGGACTGTTAAAAAGTGGTTTATCCGTTTCATTGTTCTTTTTTTCTGCAAAACAAGCTTCTATACCGCAATTGAACAATGAGATACGGATGAGTGGCGCACTGTAGTGGTTGAATTGGTAAAATTGAGGGTTAAAAGCCGAACTTCTCATTGCCGGTTGTTCCAATTCCCCAGTTAATACCTAAAAGTGTTATTAGATTCTCAGTCTCTCCAAAGTTTCTTCCAAAAGCTCCGGTTAAATAGACATTGTCGTTGATTTTATATTTTAGGAGCCCGGCTGATCGATAACTGTCCCCTGAATCATTAATGCGATGTATAAACTCGTAGGCAATTGTAAGTTTATCAAATTCTAATTCAAACTTTCCTCCAAAGTCGAAGTAATCAGTACGATCACCTACCATGTCTTCATCAACATTCGTATTGTCACTAATATACCGCCCAACACCATAAATATTTAGATAATTTGTACTGTTTTTTGAGAATCTGTACGAGTAGTTTAATGTGAGCCAAGCTCCAAATCTACCTGACTGTTTTGAAGAGAAATTGTTATCTGAAAAGTAGGCATTATAGGCCACGGCACCATCAATAGCGAAAATCGGTTTCTCTTTTAACTTCTCTAGCATAGTGATTAGAGAATCATTATTCTCTACCGAATCAATGACTCTTTTAACTATTTGATGGTATCGCTTCGGGTCTGAAAACAGTAGGTCAGGAGTAGCTCCTGCCTCCTCCTTCGCAGTCTCAAGCCTTTTTAGCCGACCCACGGCATAAAGATTGGCATCTAATAACTCCTGGTAGTAAGTGCTTCTGTAGAATCTTATTAAAGTGGATCTTAGTCCGATTGATATATTACTCGTTGCTGGTTGGTCCTCTTTATCTGTTTTGCTTACATAAGCCATTGAGAGGGAAGCCATTTTTATTCCGGCAAAAGGATTCATGCCATGCTCTGTAAGGCCCGCATATCTGAAGAAATTCATCTTTTTATGGCTGAAAAACCAGAATGGGGTCAATTCTAGTGCATAATTCTTTGGTAACCCACTGTAGTCTCCTTGAAAAGAGTTGATAACGCTAAGTACAAACGCTCTGGGACTATTAGGTCGGTTAACTATTGATGGAGCTTCATCGAGTAGAGTCATGGCAGGTGCTTCCGGTACCTCTAAATCTTTAAGAGTAATGTTCTCTTTAAACTGCCCGTATGAGACTAGTTGAGTTGAGAAAAAGAGGATTGTTATTGCTCCCCTACAGATAGAATATTTTGTTTTCATCTTTTTATCTATTTGTCTTGATTTAAAACTCAACCTAAATGTCTGGTTTGCTTTTCAGCTACTTAGGTAAGAAAGATTGCCTTTGAAACAGTGACTATCTTATTGTTGTCGGAAGCAATAAGATCATCGGGATCAAAACCAAACGAGTAATTTCCAGAGAATCCACCTGATAATATGTATTTTATGGAGAGTTTAGAAATGGCAAGTTCTCTTTCTTTTACTGGTAAAAAGGAGAAATCAAGGGTGGTAATAATAGCAAGAGAGGCTTCTTTCAATTCATCTGACATTCCAATTATAATCTTAGGGATGTTCCCTGAGTTTGCACTAGACTCTTTAATAATCGAGAAATGTCCATCTTTAATTTTGAGATGAACCTTAGTGTAGGCCAGGCCTATTGTTCCAATTGCTAATTCAAATTTGATTTCATTTTTCCCAAGCCCAGTGGCATATTTCTTTTCCATGTTAGATCTGTTTTTGCTTTTTTTCCAATGTGTTATTGAGATTATTTAATCTTCTGCCCCTTTTGATTTACTCATTGATAGCTTATTGTTTGTTATTTCTTTCCCGTAAATAGGGTCAATGTGTTGGACTAGCAGAGGGCAAATGGCACGTGAATGTATATCACCATAAACCGTCTTTATTTTAGTCTTTGGTTAATAAATTGCTGGATATCAAAGATAATACAATCTTATATCGAAAGTAAACCGAATTTGTCGATATTCGATTAAAAGATTGGGGGCAAATTTGAAAAGGCTCGAGTGAACCTCTCTTTAGAAACCAATTATTTATTGCAATAGGGAATTATTGTAACAATGATGTTTCAGTCTCAACTTAAGGGAACCTGGATATAATATTCTGTCAGGAGGTTTAAATGGTGTTATAAGTTTGCTCTTTGTTGACGTCAACGAGATTAGACGGAAAAAGGGAAGAATGATTCTGTCGGGAAAGAGAAATTATGAGATATTCTTTTGGAAGAATTCAGGAGAGACTCCAGTGAACTTGAGGAATGCTTCATGGAAAGCAGTAGAGTTTTTAAAGCCTGTTTTCAGATAGAGTTGAGAAATAGGTTCTTTATTCTCTTTTTCGAGAGATAAAAGTTGACAAGCCTCCCTTATTCTCCATTCATCGATATAATCTTCAAAGGAGCAACCCATTTTGAGTCTAATTATTTCTAATATTACAGAGTTATCCATTTTTAAGGAAGAACCTAAAGAATCGGGGGTTATATTCTTATCCAGGTAACTTTTAGTCTCTCTCATATAGGATTCCAGAAGTAAGATAAGTGCATCGTAATGGTTGTTATAATCTGTGTCGTCCGATTGTGTTTCGGAAAGGCTAGGCGTGTCCTTATCGTTTGGACTATTATTGGAATCCACTGAGGCTGTAAACCTGGTCAGTTTAGTGCCTGCAAAGAGTGTTGATGAAACAGAATTGCCGAGAAGGATTGCCTCGTCCTCATTTTTCTCCTCGTATCTTGTGATTAGTTTTTCAGGTTGAGAGATAAGTTTCTCAAGGTTGTTATTAGAATTACCAGGAGGGTTTTGAGAGGGATATCTATTCTTATCATTTTCACTAGTTTCGGGTATAAGAAATAGTTTCTTTCCTGATTGGATCAGAGCAATTGTCTTACCGATCAATATCATATTTGTGTTATATAATCTTCTTTTTTGGCTATATAATAGTGCCGCCATTAGCGAAAGAGACAGTAGGGCAATAGTCAGAAGGAACAGGAAGATATTCTGATTCTGAATAATTTTAGCCTTTTCAGCAAGATGGAACTTTCTTGATTCCAGTTCCTCTACAATCCTTGCGTTTGCTAGCATTAGTTGTTCAGAAAGCCCTTTTTCAGATGTGTTAAATAATACCAAGCTATCGCTAAGTTCTAGTCCTTTTTGGAAATAGAATGCAGCCATTTTAGGTTCATTTTTTTCCAGATAGAGATTTGCAAGTAGTCTATTAGCCTCGATCTCTAAAGGAAGACTTCCTGCTTGGTGCGCTTTTTCAATTGCTTTTAAAACTACTTTGGGTATTGAATTATTTGCCCAGTAAGTAAATAGATTTTGGGTGGTGTAAATGCCAAATGTTGAAAGCGAATCGATTAAGTTCTTTTCACTTTTAATAGCTATAGAAGGGTTTATTCCTAATAACATCAGTCTTGCTACACTTAATCGCATCTCGGATGATATATCAAATCGATTGATTGTATCTGCGGCAGCAATGGCTGTTAAGGCGTTAATCATAGATCTGGTGAGATTATCACGACGACAATCATAGCGGGAGTTGATACGACAGGTTTTAGCAATAACTTCGTAGCTGGTCACTTTAATGCCTGCATCTGTCAAATCACTTAAGTTTTCTTTTGTCTGAGACTGTTCATTCAGTGATTTATAAACTGAATTAGTATAAAAAACTACAGAGTCATCTTGTTCCTGCTTATTAGCTATCTCGCACAGGTAAGCCTCTGTATGTGCACAAAGTACAGAAGATATCTCTTTGCGAATCTTAAGAGCTTTGTGAAAGAAATATCTGCTCGAGTCGAATTCTTTTTTTGCAGCGAAAGTTAGTCCGATGTTGTTGTATGCAACTGCAATGACGTACAGGGCATTTTGATCTTCAGCTAATTTTAATGCCCTTTTGTAATTGATTAGTGCTTGTTCAGTCAGATTGTGGCGTAAGAGGAGATTTCCAATGTCAATAGTAAAGTATGGATTTAATGAGTCTGTTCCGTTATATAACTTAAGAATTCGGAATGCTTCCATATAGTAGACCATTCCTTTGTATTCATTTCCCATACGTTGAAGGGCTATCTCTGACATATAGATGTAGGCCGAAAAGGCTTTGACAGGCATCTTTTCTTTTAGGAAAAAGAGGGCAGCCTCATTGCTTAATTTTATTGATGAGTCGGGGTTAGCAAAGTAGGTGCGCTTAATAACATTGTTATACCAATTTACTTTATTGGCTATTGCTTGATTTCTTGGCGGTTGATCAAACCATAATACTTCATTTTTTTCTTTCTTTGAACAAGAAAAGAGAAGAATAGACTGGCTTATTATAAAAATCCATATGCAGAAGTTGGTTTTACTACCAAACATATTAATTCATTTAATTGAAACAAAGTTATACATTTATAATAACTAAGTGGTTTAGATTGGATTTTTCTTAGTTTTATTTTTACCCTTATTTGCAAAAGATGGGAAATTAAGGATCTGGAATTGTCAACAGTAACTCTTGATATGATTTAGATGATCGTCGGTAAATAAATGAGGTTATATTTCGTAAACCTAGTTCGACATAAATAATTCTTTCATTCGATCTTACGGATCAAAAGAAAAAGAAGAGGTGTCTTTTGTATATCAACCGGATCAAAGGAAAAGGAAGAGGTATCTTTGGTTTGATTTTTGCAGTAAAAAGGCGGCAAATGTAGATTGTCTAATAAATTATAAATTAAACTATTAACTATCATATGGAGATTATAAACCAGCTTCTTGATCTGTTCTTAAACCTTGATCAGTACCTATTTGACTTGACCGCCAAATATCAGAATTGGATTTATCTTATTCTGTTTCTGATCATCTTTCTTGAAACAGGAGTAGTGGTTGCTCCATTTCTTCCTGGAGATTCTCTCTTGTTTGCTGTTGGAGCTCTTGCCGCATTAGGTTTGTTGAATCTCTGGCTTGTTCTTGGTTTACTTATTACTGCTGCATTCCTTGGTGATAGTCTGAACTATAGTATAGGTAAGTATTTAGGGGCTAAAGTCTTTGAGCGGGATTATAGATTAATAAAAAGAAAACATCTCATTAAGACTCAGGATTTTTATGAGCGCCATGGCGGAAAGACTATTCTGATAGCACGTTTCATACCCATTATCAGAACATTTGCCCCTTTTGTAGCAGGTATTGGAAATATGAATTATCGTCAATTTATGGTCTATAATCTGGGTGGCGGTATAATCTGGGTGACTTTGTGCGTAATTGGTGGTTATTTCTTTGGAAATATCCCCATTGTGAAAGAGAATTTCTCTGTGGTGGTTTTGGGAATCATCGGGGTCTCTCTCCTGCCTATCATAATAGGTTTTATCAAAGAGCGGTTCTACTCTAAACAAAGCAACTAGATTCACTAATAATTTTTATTGCTTCACTATTTAAAACTGGGCGAAGCGTCCATTAATGGACGCTTCGCCCAGTTTGTTTTTTGTTTAAACCATTGATATCGTTTGTTATATGTTTTGAGGCATAGCGATTGCCCTTTGCAGGGAAAAATCATAAAAATGGATAGACCCATTGATCCTGTCTACTTAAAGAAGAGGCGAAAGCGTTTGATTCGTGTTATTGCTATCGCCGTTATTGTTATTGTTGGATTGACCCTCTTCTTTATGAATTGGCTTACGCCATCACTTAATGCCAGAGATTTGGTCTTTTCAGAGGTCACTCAGGGCGATCTGGAGACAACAATTATCACTAATGGTACAGTTATTCCAATTTATGAGGAGGTGATTACATCTCCAATAAATAGTAGATTAACCTCTGTCTTCCATAGCTCAGGCGATCAGATTGATGTTGATGCAGCGTTACTACAACTAGATACTGAGTACGAAGAAAATGAATTACAGCGTCTAAAAGATGAGAAGGAACTTAAATTAACGAAGCTTAACAGATACAAAATTGAAACGGAGGAGAATGAACTTGCATATGGGACTGATTTGAAGATTAAACGTCTTGAAACTGCCGGACTTAAAGCTGATTATCTCAATGAAAAAAACATTGCACGAATTGGTGGGACTTCCCAAGAGAGTGTTGAAAAGGCTAGAACGAATTATGAAGTTTCTGAACTTAAACTTGAACAGTTTAACCATCAACGAGAAAGCAGAAAAAGAATAGAGGCCTCTCAGATTCGTGAGTACGAACTGGATATAAAGCTGAGCGATGCCTCAATAGCTGCCAAAGAGCAGGAAATCAATAAGGCGACAATAAAGGCTGCTAATAAAGGAACCATTACGTGGCTGGAAAACCATATTGGCAGTAGTATTAGTAAGGGTCAGCAATTGGTTCGTATCTCTGATTTGAGCGATTTTAAAGTTGAATCTTCTGTTGCTGATGCAAATAGTACTGTTTTACGCCCCGGGGTGAAAGCTATTGTAAGATATGATCAGCAAAAGGCTTCAGGAACAGTCGAAAAGGTAATCCCTTCTGTCGATAATGCTTCGATTAAGTTCTCTATAGTTGGTGATTCGCTTGGGTTTACTGCATTTCGATTGAATCAGAAAGTTGAGGTACATCTGATTACCTCAACCAGGAAGGATGTCTTAATGGTGAAAAATGGAAGGTTTTATAATGGCCCTGGTCGTTATTCCCTCTACGTTGTTAAGGGTTCAACTGGATCTTTGAGGACTGTCGAATTGGGAGGAGCAAACTTTGAGAAGATTGAGGTAATCTCTGGTTTAGTTAAAGGTGAAGAGGTAATTGTGAGCGATTTAAAGAAATATCAAAATAGTAAGATCATTAAAATAAACCGATAATATGATTGAATTGATTGACATTCAAAAGGTTTACCGTACATCAACTGTCGAGACTGTCGCACTTGAGGAGGTGAATATTGATATAAAACGAGGTGAGTTTGTCTCAGTTATGGGTCCTTCTGGTTGTGGAAAGAGTACCCTGTTAAACATCGCTGGGTTACTTGATTTACCCACTAATGGCAGAGTATTAATTGACGGAAGAACGACGGAGGGGATGAAAGATAAAGAGTTGGCGGCTTTTAGGAATAAAATGATTGGCTTTGTTTTTCAAAGCTTCCATTTAATTAATGAACTCAATGTCATCGATAATGTAGAGTTACCTATGTTATACAGCAATGGGATATCTGCGAAGGAGCGACATGAGAAGGCAATTTATGCAATTGAGAAGGTTGGTTTAGGGCACAGAATGAAGCATTATCCATCAGAGTTGTCGGGTGGACAGTGTCAACGTGTTGCAATCGCCAGAGCCATTGCAGCAGGTACCTCCATCCTTTTGGCTGATGAGCCTACTGGTAATCTTGACAGTCGTATGGGGGAAGAGGTGATGCAGATACTCTTTGATCTTAATACTCAGGGTACCACTATAGTTATGGTTACTCACGATGAAAAGTTAGCTAAGCAGACTGGTCGAATCCTTCGTTTTTTTGATGGTAGACAGGTCTTTAGTCAGGTTAACAGCTCACTAAAACAGGAAGATCATGTGGTTTAGCTATCTTAAGTTGGTATTTGCCGGCATGGCAAAGAACAAGTTTTTTACAGCATTGAGTCTTTTTGGAATTAGCTCAACTGTTATGATTATTATGACAGTTGTTCTTCTGTTTGAAAACTCAGTTGCACCTCGTAAACCTGAGAGTAGACTTGATGAGATGCTCTTTATAAAAAGAGTGAAGGTGGTGGTAAAGGATCAGTCTGTTTCTATTGGTAATGTTGGTCGACGATTGGCTGTTGAGTACTTAGCAAAATTGAAGACGCCTGCGTTAATCAATGTTAGTTCGACTGATCGATTTGAGATATTTTATCAGGGAAAACTCATTTCTCAGCAAGTTATAGTGACTGATCCAAACTATTGGAGAATCTACGATTTTGATTTTATTAAGGGTAGATCCTTTAATCTGGCTGAGTATAATGCAAAAGCTCAGGTAGTCGTTATTAGCAGTTCCTTGTCTAATTACTTCTTTGGTTCTTTAGATGTGATAGGTAAGATGATTAAACTACGCTCTCAGGAATATAGAATTGTTGGGGTTGTTAAAGATCCGCCTTACACTAGTACGAACTGTTTTGCTGAGGCTTGGGTACCCTCTTCTTTAATTGATATTCCTGCTGAGTCAGAAGGATCAGGCAGCTGGTCAGGAGAGTGTTATCTTACGATCTTACCTAATACACCAGCCGATAAACAGAGGGTAATCGATGATGTTAATGACCTAATGAGAAAGTTGAATATCAGATTAGCCTCAAAGAAGACGACAGTCACACTTACAGGCCCTGATGATGCAAAGACTGTTTACGTTCGTGGTTATCAGAGTGATGAAGAGTTTAAAGGCGTTACTCAGTTCTATCTGAAATGGGTCAGTTTTATCCTCCTGTTTTTGTTACTCCCATCTGTTAATCTGATGAGTTTAAATATTACCCGAATCAGAGAAAGAGCAACTGAGATAGCCCTTCGTAAAGCCTTTGGGGCAAGTAGAGGCGTCCTGGTCAAGCAACTCCTAATAGAGAATATTATCCTGACTGTAATAGGCGGTGTTATTGGTTTGACTATGGCTTATGCAGTGTTGAGGATCTTTGCATATCAATTGTTTAATGTTTCTCCTGATATGGGAGACGTTGACTTGGTGATCACGGTAAATATCAGTGCATTTATTTTGACATTGTTGGTCTGTTTTATTTTTGGCATCTTCTCAGGGATTATTCCTGCCTTAAGAATGTCGAAACTTAATCCTGCTGAGATTTTGAAAGGAGGTAACAAATGATACGTCATATATTTCGTTTGATGTGGAACCAGAAGAAAAGACATTCTCTTATTGTCTTTGAGATATTTATCGTCTTTCTGGTGATTTTTGGTACGATATATCTGTTGAGTGGTGATATCTCGAAAAGATTAATACCCATACCTATAGAGATAACAGATGTTGGGACATTTAAGCTCTATACAGATGATACAAACTCAGTCAATATAAGAAAGACTTTTGTCGACCTGGATCGTCATTTGAGGCAATTGCCTTATGTTGAGAATGTATGCTTTAATCGTACTAATATTCCTTTTGATGACTCATATACCACCTCTACATTTAATCTTAATGGAAAGCAGCTCAGGCTTTTTGTTAGGGAAGTAGATACTAATTATTCGCGATTAACGAGTATTAAACTGATGAAGGGTAGATGGCCAACATTAGCAGAATCGAAAATGGATCCAATACCTGCTCTACTTACGCCTGAGGCAGTTGATACACTATTTGGTGAGGGTGACCCGATTGGTAAGGTCTTTTATCGAGGTGACAGAGATAAGCCCCAAGAACAGAAGAAGTACGTTGTTTATGGTGTTACACATTCGTTTAAGCAAACAGATTATGATAAAATTGAGGCTGCAATTTTTACGGTGTATGAGCCAGGAGAGGGCGGATTTGGATATGCAGGAATAATGGTTAAGCTTAAGCCGGGGGGTAAAGAGTTTTTCTATAAGAATATTGAAAAAGAGATATTTAAAGTTGTGGATGGGGATATTTGGTTTTTATGGAGCGTTAGCTCACTTGAGGATCAACGACGTTCAATTAATGCGATCTATTCATCCCGGTTTCTAAGTAGGGCTATTGTTGGAGTTATAATAATTGTAAATGTATTACTGGGTTTTATTGGGGTTTTGTGGTATAATACTAATCAAAGAAGGCGTGAACTTGGTTTACGAAAGGCTTTTGGTGCTACCAGCATTTCTCTACGTCGGCAGTTGATATTTGAGTCGCTTGTGATTAATCTGTTTGGTGTTTTACCGGCACTCTTCATTTTGGCACAAGTCTATTTTATGGGGTTATACCCATTTGAGGCACCAATCTTTTTCTTTTCTATAGTAGTTAGTATACTGTTATTATCGTTCTTGATTGTTTTAGCGGCATGGTATCCGGGTAAGATTGCCGGCTCAACTCAGCCTGCTGTCGCACTTCATGCCGATTAATAAATCACGAGCAAACTTATCTTTGTTGTAACTTTATCAATATGATTCTGATCATTGACGACGATCCCGCTGTAAGAACTTCATTATCTCTTCTCTTTGGATGTAATGGGTTTGAGACTCATAGTGTGGCAACACCGGATGAGGCTCTCAATGTTGTACGGAAAATAAAACCTCTTTTAATTATCCTTGATCTGAATTTCTCATTAAATATCAGTGGGGAAGAGGGTTTAGATTTGTTGTCAAAGATCAGAATCTTTCAGCCTAAAGTGCCTGTAGTGCTGATTACAGCATGGGGATCCATTCAACTAGCCGTTGAAGGGATGAAGCGTGGTGCGGTCAACTTTATTACCAAACCATGGAATAACTTCCAGTTGCTTGATATTGTAAGAACCTCTATCGAGTTAGCAGAAAGCGAGCAGACTTCGGTGGTTGATCATAGAGAGGCACTCGCAAAAGTGGAAGCTTTCGATGCAATTGTTGGGAAATCACCAAAGCTTGTTGCCATTCTAAACTCAGTTATGAGGGTTGCTCCAACAAATGCTCCCGTTCTAATTACTGGAGAAAGTGGGACTGGTAAGGAGATGATTGCTCAGGCTATTCATGATCTTTCTAAAAGGCGAGGAGAGCCGTTTATTAAAGTTAATCTGGGTGGGCTGACCCAGTCGCTTTTTGAAAGTGAAATGTTCGGCCATCGTAAGGGAGCCTTTACAGATGCGTATACCGATAGAAAAGGTCGTTTTGAATTGGCTGACAAAGGGACTATCTTTCTGGATGAAATTGGTGATCTTGACCCAATATCTCAAGTCAAGCTTCTGAGGGTTCTTCAAGATCGTACCTTTGAACCTCTGGGCGAGAGCAGATCAAAAACGGTAGATATTCGTGTAGTTTGTGCCACTAACAGAGACATACCTCAGCTTATTAAGGCAGGGCTTTTCAGGGAGGATCTCTATTACAGGATAAACCTTATTACGTTACACATGCCCCCCTTAAGAGAGCGGGTAGAGGATATACCACTTCTGGCCGATGCTTTTTTAGCCGGTATCTCTGAAAGAGAGCAGCGGGTGGGGATGACTCTCTCGACTGATGCAAAAGAGTGGCTGAAATCACATTACTATCCAGGTAATATCAGGCAGTTAAAAAACCTTATTGAAAGGGTGGCCTTGTTGTCATCAGATACGGTACTCAATTCAACTCACTTTAGAGCTATGGCTGAACCTGAGGCTCCTTCTTCGTCAGGTGTTTTGGATGTGATGTCTCTGGATAAGGCAGAAAAGGAGGTTATTTTAAAGGCACTTCAAACTTATCCTAATAATCTCACAAAAGTGGCAAAGGTCTTGGGTATTAGCAGAGGCGCATTATACAGGAGACTCGATAAATTCAACATTCCATATGAATCTAAGAGCTAGCTTATTGATTTGGGTAGTCATCCTACATATTGGATTGTTAGTTTTGGTTTACCTGATGATGCCAAATAACCCGGTCGTTATTTTCTCTCTTGAGGCTTTGCTTATTGTATCATTGTTCTCAATTATTCTAATTTACAGACGTATTATGAAGCCTCTGAAACAGATATCAGAGGGACTACTCAGATTAAAGGAGCAGGATTTTACAGTGAGGTTAGAGGAGACAGGGGATCGTCTGACCGATCAAATGGTTAAGGTTTTTAATGGAATGATGCAGCATATCAGAACAGAGAGAGCTCATATTAGAAGCCAACATCACTTTCTCGACCTGCTTATAGATGCGTCACCACTCGGGATTGTAATTCTGGGTTTCGATGAGGATATTACCCGTGCAAATCCGGCTGCCATTCGGATATTAGGTTTAAGCGGTGATGATATTGAAGGAAAGCAATTAAAAGAGCTTGGTGGAGATCTTTGTCTTGCCTTATCTGCGATTAGAGAGGAACGCGACATGATCCTTCGTTTAAATGGCTATCAGCGATACCATATTCGTCGTGCCGGCTTTTACGATCGGGGTTTCAATCATCCATTTCTTATCATTGAAGAGTTGACTCAAGAGATGGTTCGTACAGAGAGAGAGTCATATACCAGAGTAATCCGAATGATGTCGCATGAGGTTAATAATACGGTTGGTGCTATTAACTCCATCCTCCAGTCTATGTTGCTTTTTCTCGAGTCTGAGGACAATAAAAGCGAAGCCTACCTTCAAGCATTAAAGGTTGCTATAAAGAGAAATGAAGGGCTAGATCAGTTTATGAGCAACTTTGCACATGTTGTTAAGCTTCCTCAACCGTCGGTTGTTAAGTTTGATTTGATACAACTTTTACAATCCGTTATACTACTGAATAAGGCCCGAGCTACAGAGAAAAAAGTATTATTGAAGCTGTCTTTCGATTGCAATGAGCCAGTTTGGGTATTAGGCGATTACTCAATGTTAGAGCAGGCATTGATTAATATGGTAAAGAATGCAATAGAGGCCTCTTTTCAATGTGGAGAGGTTCGAATTGAGTGGCTAAATAGTGAGCGATGTTTGGTAGTCTCTAATAATGGATTAGAGCTTTCAGAGGAGGTAAAAGAACGCCTGTTCTCCCCGTTTTTCTCGACAAAACCTAATGGGCAAGGCATAGGATTAATCCTAATAAGAGAGATACTTAGTCAGCACCAATTTAAGTTTAGTTTTACTTCCAATTATGGGAGAAGTGAATTTAAGGTCTGGCTCTAGTGTGGTATGTATCTTCATTTTGAGATAAATGATTAAAAACACTAGGACACCTGTGTTGATGTCCTAATGTTTTTCTGTATGTTTCCTCAACATCTCCTCAATATCCTCTCAATATCCCCTCTAGATCCTCTACCTACCTTATTCGAATCTTACACGAGTTTATAGGGAGAGGATAGGGAGAGGATAGGGAGAGGATAGGGAGAGGCATAAGAGGAGAACAGGAGAGGAACAGGAGAGGAACAGGAGAAGATAGGTAGATCAAGGGAACGAGAGATGAACGGGACGAGTAAA
>JAJTBW010000263.1 GCA_021286705.1 Sphingobacteriia bacterium | reverse complement strand
ATAGTTCGTCTGTTTTTGATGACTTCAAAAATTATCGATTGATCATTGCACAGAGACTAGCAGCTGCTAATCCTAATTATGGCAATACAATAGTAGACTCTACAGGTTTCCCGACCGGGTATGGCCCTACCTCTCAAGAGGTACTACACTATGCCTTCCTCGCTGCATACACAGGGAGAAGTCCGGGCAAAGTTGGTCTTAATCCGTTCCCCAGTATTCCAATTCCAAACTGGAGATTAACATACAAGGGGTTGATGGCACTTGAGTTTTTCAAGGATAACTTTAAAGATGTTACCATTTCACATGGATATCGTTCATCTTATAATGTAAGCAGTTACGCCACAAACGTTCTTTATAAAGAAGTTAACGATGCCGCCTCTGTACTCGATGATGCTAATAACTATATTCCACAATATCAAATGACGCAGATCTCGATCTCCGAACAATTTGTACCATTAGTTGGTGTGGATGTGACTTGGAAGAATAGTATTCTTACACGGGCTGAATACAGACAGACAAGAAATCTGGCTCTCAGTTTTAGCAATAATCAAATTACTGAGGTCTCCTCTAAAGAGTTTGTTATCGGTCTTGGTTATAGGATTAAAGATCTTCAGATCTCATTTGGGGGCGGAAATGGTAAGTATAAGAGCGATCTGAACCTAAAAGTTGATTTTAGTATCAAAGACAATAAAACGATACTTAGACGTATTGCGGAAGAGCTAAATCAGATTTCGGCTGGTACTAATGTGATTTCATTAAATACCTCTGCTGATTATCAGCTAAACCAACGATTGAGTATCAAGTTCTTCTTTGATAAGACTATCAATAAGCCCCATGTATCAAACCAATACAATAATAGTACTACTAAAGGGGGAATTAGTCTCAGATTTACTTTAGCGCAATAGTTCGTTTTATAAAATATCATGACCTCGAGTTGTAAGAATGTTCTTTACAGCCTGAGGTCATTTCTGTTTATTAAAATTATCGTAATTGCACCTGCTATAGAGAGAGCGTATTGTATAATAGGGGGGAAGGTACGTTGTTTTATTATCTCTGCATACGGAGCACTATAGTAAGTTCCTGAGAGAATAATTGGGCATACTCCAACGAGTAGGAAGAAATACCCTATGATGTTTAGAAGCTCGAATCTTTGGTAAGCTGAAAAAGCTATTAGGATATTAATCATTACCGGCAAGGTGATTGTTGGGGTTATGAATTGTTTGTCTCTCATATAAGGGATTTCCGGACAGATCTGTTTTTGTAATTCATCAATTGTTGATAAGGTAAAGAATGCTCCTAATGGAAGCAACAGTAGCGAAATAATTGCCCCAATCAGATACATAGTTTCAGGAAGGTATAGATATTGTGCTACGTAGCCTAGCCCTTCTCTTGTTATTAATCCTGCAAAGATCGCTAGACATAAATCAGTCCAGGCGATGAGAAAGAGCCAGATTATGAGAAGACGAAGTGTAGTGTTATAAAGAGAAAAAGATTTGATCGCGATTAGGCTTATGATTGCAATAATAAGGCTAATGAATGGTGGAAGAGAATAAAATATAACCACTAAATCAGTCGACCAGTGGGTGTCGGGAATATTTAAATCAAAGACTCCTTTCTGAATGAGTAGAGTTGTTTCAGTTGTTTTCGCTAATGCAAATAGTGGGAGAGTTTTGATAATTATTAATAAGCATTTGCTAAGAATCATAGCTGTGCAAGAGTTCATGCAAAGCATGAAATTTCTTCTACGGCTAATCTGTGTCATGTTTAATATGTTGTTTAGGGGTGAATGAAAGAGCGGTTACTTCTAATGCTGCTGCATAGGTAGAGTCAGAATAGAACTATCGATACATTTTCTGAGACTTAGAAGAAGTATTTGTAAAAGTAGCATGCAGGCTAACCAGATGTGCCAATCTCTCATAACCCGTAAAATTTCTTCTAGGGAATGGTTGCCAGAAGTGTAAATTGGTTAATTTTGTGGCTCGATTGAAATCAAAATCAAAAAAATAGCCTTATGAATATTCCTACAAATGTTAAGTATACACCGAATCATGAGTGGATTCGTGTTGAAGGTGGATTTGGATTTATTGGTGTATCAGATTTTGCACAAAGTCAGTTAGGTGACATTGTTTTCGTAGAAGTAGAAACTGTTGGAGAAGAGATTGACAAGGGCGAGCCTTTTGGAACAATTGAAGCCGTAAAGACAGTTGAAGATATTTATATGCCAGTTAGTGGTAAGATTATTGAGTTCAATGAAGGACTTGAGTCTAGTCCTGAAAAGATCAATAAAGATCCATACGGAGAAGGTTGGATAGTAAAGATTGAATTGCTTGATGCTTCACAATTGGACGGGTTACTTGATGCTACAGCATATGCTGAAATTGCCACTGCTCACTAAGCGAAGTTGAAAAGATATTAGCCCTGTCGGTTATCGATGGGGCTTTTTTTTTAATAAGTTGTTGCCATACTTCGTCTCTATAGATGTATTTTATCAGATTCAGAAGTCAAAAAGAGGAAATTTTGTGGCGTTCTAGTTAGAGACTGGCAACCCAAAGATGTTAATTTTGTTTAATTGAGAAGATATTTTTTAGTTGGACATACTAACTAAGCTATTTTCTACGTATTTTAGCTG
Organism: Sphingobacteriia bacterium; assembly: GCA_021286705.1. Lineage (GTDB taxonomy): Bacteria > Bacteroidota > Bacteroidia > Bacteroidales > TTA-H9 > JAJTBW01. The sequence goes on along the minus strand of JAJTBW010000263.1, from coordinate 1,092 downwards.
ACCAATTATTGAACCTATTAACTGCTCGACGGTATGATTGATAAGAAAACAGAAAAAGCTGATCTTGAGAGAAGAAGGTTTTTGTTTACACAGATAGGATTAGTATTAGCTTTAGGGCTAGTTCTTTTCGGATTTGAATACAAAAGTTATGACAAAAAGGTTGTAACATTGGGAGAACGTACAGTTACCGATATCCCTGAGGAGATGATTCAGGTGACACAACAGAAAATGGAAGTTGCTCCTCCTCCTCCTCCTCCATCAACAACCGTTATCAATATCGTTGATAACGATGTTCAGATTGATAATGATATTACTATTGACGCTTCTATCGATGCGTCTACTCAGGTAGAGGCTTATGTTCCTCCTGCCGCAAAGGAAGAGGTTATCGAAGAGGCTGAGGTCTTTTTGGTTGTTGAGAGTATGCCTTCTTTTCCCAATGGCGGTGACGATGGTTTAAAGAAATACTTAGCACAGACGATTAAGTATCCTACTATTGCACGTGAAAGCGGTATTCAGGGAACTGTGTTTGTTACCTTCGTTGTTGAACGCGACGGTTCTATTACTGATGTTAAAGTATTACGCGGCATCGGTGGTGGTTGTGATGAGGAGGCAATCAGGGCTGTTAAGAGCATGCCCAAATGGATTCCTGGTAAACAGCGCGGAAAGCCTGTTCGCGTTCAGTTTAATATGCCTGTGAAGTTTACTCTGGCAGGTTAATAACTAAACTGAAAGATTTGAGGGTCTGGCTACCAAGCCAGACCCTTTTTTGTTTCTATTCGGTTTAAATTTTCTCAGCCAGAGAAAATATGGGAGTGGTAAGGTCTATCCATCTTTATTATCATGTAATGAAATGGATCAACTTATATATTGTTTTGCTTAAACATCTTCTAAGGCTTTACGCCTGACTTCGACTCTTTCATTTGAATTGAGTCCACGAGCCGTCAATCATGTTAGTAGCTACTAGCCAGCAGCTAGAAGCCAATCTTTGAATTTTGAATCTCTCCTGCAAGCCACAAAAAGTCATGTTTTAAACTCTCTGATATTCAGCGTCTCTAAAGCATCCCTCTTATATCCCTCTTATATCTCTCTTAT
>JAJTBW010000050.1 GCA_021286705.1 Sphingobacteriia bacterium | reverse complement strand
CAAAGCCGCGGAGTCGCAAAGAAATAAACCTTGGCGTCTTAGCGCCTTAGCGAGAAAAACATAGAAAGAAAATAGCTCGCAAAGCCGCGGTGTCGCAAAGAAATAAACCTTGGCGTCTTAGCGCCTTAGCGAGAGAAACATAGAAAGAAAATAGCTCGCAAAGCCGCGGAGTCGCAAAGAAATAAACCTTGGCGTCTTAGCGCCTTAGCGAGAAAAACATAGAAAGAAAATAGCTCGCAAAGCCGCGGTGTCGCAAAGAAATAAACCTTGGCGTCTTAGCGCCTTAGCGAGAGAAACATAGAAAGAAAATAGCTCGCAAAGCCGCGAAGTCGCAAAGAAATAAACCTTGGCGTCTTAGCGCCTTAGCGAGAGAAACATAGGAAGAAAATAGCTCGCAAAGCCGCGGAGTCGCAAAGAAAAACTTAGCGCCTTAGCGCCTTAGCGAGAAAAACGAAGGAAAAATGTCAAAAAATGACAGAAAACGATATTTCAAAAATAATAGTGAATACAGCTTATGATATCCACTTTCAGTTAGGACCTGGACTACTGGAGTCTGTTTATGAAGAAATAATGTTCTTTGAACTGACTAAACAAGGATTGAATGTGGAAAGACAAAAAGCAATTCCTGTCGTTTGGGACGAATTGAAAATGGGATTGGGTTTCAGAGCCGATTTGATTGTTGAAAACAAAGTTATTATTGAATTAAAATCAGTAGAACAAATTGCACCGGTTCATCCAAAGCAACTGTTAACCTACTTGAAAATAACAGGCTTGAAACTTGGTTTATTAATCAACTTCAACGAGAAACTAATCAAAGACGGAATAACACGAATTGTAAATAACCTATAAATGTCTCGAAATGCCAAGGAGTCGCAAAGAAAGAACTTAGCGTCTTAGCGCCTTAGCGAGAGAAACAAAGAAAAAACTTAGCGTCTTAGCACCTTAGCGAGAGAAACAAAGTAAAAACTTAGCGCCTTAGCGCCTTAGTGAGAAAAAAAATGAAGCTAGAAAAAATGACTGATATAGATTTTAAAGAAAAAACAAAAACGCTTATAGACAGCCTTAAAAGCATTTGTGCTACTTACGGCCTGGGCAACGATGGCAACGAGTTTAAAATAATTACACAGGTTTTCCTGTATAAATTTATGAACGACAAATTTGCGTTTGAGGTAAAGAAACTCGACAGCAAATTAAAGAAAGCAGACAACTGGGAAAAAGTAATTGCCGAATTTTCCGAAGATAATTACGAGATGTTGCTTTTACAGTTAGGAGCCGACACTGCAAAACTGAAACCACAGCATTTTATTTCTGAACTTTTTGGCAGACAAAACGAAAGCGATTTTGCTAAATTGTTTGACGATACCTTAATGGACATTGCCATTACCAACAACGACATTTTCTCAGTAAAAACCGATGGCGGAGCAAAAGTGGTGTTGTTCGACCGCTTAACCGAATACATTAGCGATAGCAGTAAGCGTGATGCTTTTGCAAAAGCCATTATCAACAAACTGGTTGGTGTAAGTTTTGAGCATATTTTTAACCAAAAATTCGATTTTTACGCCACCATTTTTGAATACCTGATAAAGGACTACAACTCCAATAGCGGAGGAAAGTATGCCGAATATTTTACGCCTCATGCCGTGGCAAAAATCATGGCTGCCATTTTGATAAATGAGCCTGTGCAGGATGTAACCGTTTATGACCCTTCTGCTGGTTCGGGTACTTTGTTAATGAACATTGCCCATGCAATTGGCGAAGATAAATGCACCATTTATTCACAGGATATCAGCCAAAAATCATCAAGCCTTTTGCGTTTGAATTTGATTTTAAATAATCTGGTACATTCCATTCAAAACATTATTCAGGGTAATACCATCTTGCATCCTTACCATAAAAACGATAAGGGTGAATTAGAAAAATTCGATTTCATTGTTTCCAATCCACCGTTTAAACTCGACTTTTCGGATTACCGCAACGATTTGGACTGTAAAGAAAACAAAGACCGTTTTTTTGCAGGAATACCAAACATACCAAAGCAAGCAAAAGACAAAATGGCGATTTACTCGCTGTTTTTGCAACACATTATTTTTTCGCTGAGCAAAAAAGGGAAAGCAGCCGTGGTAGTTCCAACAGGTTTTATAACCGCACAAAGCGGAATTGACAAAACAATCCGCGAAAAACTGATTGAAAACAAAATGCTGGCAGGTGTGGTAAGTATGCCAAGCAATATTTTTGCCACCACAGGCACCAATGTATCCATTGTGTTTATGGACAAAAACAACAAAGGTAATGTGGTTTTGATTGATGCTTCCAATTTGGGCGAAACCGTAAAAGACGGTAAAAATCAAAAAACAGTTTTAACAGCAAAAGAGGAACAGCAGATTATTGACACCTTTAATAACAAAGTAGCTCTTGAAAATTTTTCAGTAGTAGTAAGTTACGACGAAATAAAGCAAAAACACTACTCACTTAGTGCAGGGCAATATTTTGAGGTAAAAATTGAATATATTGACATAACTGCCGAAGAATTTGATACCAAAATGAAAGGTTTTGAAGAAACCCTGAACAAGCTTTTTGCAGAAAGCAGAACATTAGAAACCGAAATACAGAATAACTTAAAGTGCCTAAAATATGAGTAATATATATAGCATAGATTACAAGAAGTGGATTGCAGAGATAAAGCAAAAGATTTATTCAACACAAATTAAGGCTTATATTGCTGTAAATTCTGCTTTAATTCAATTTTATTGGGATTTAGGAAAATCAATTAACGAAAAAGAAAAGGTTTGGGGATCTAAATTACTTGAACAAATATCGAAAGACTTGCAAGCAGAGTTTCCTGACATGAAAGGATTTTCTGTTCGAAATCTGAAATATTGTAGAAATTTTTATTCATTTTATTCAAGCGTAATTGGGCAACAAGCTGTTGCCCAATTTTACGGTGTTGATAATAAACAAGATAACAATCCTGAAATAGTCCAACAAGCTGTTGGATTAATTAGTCAACAGCCTGTTGACCATTTTGTGCAACAACTTGTTGCCCAAGTTCCGTGGGGGCATAATATATTGATTTTCACAAAATCAAAAGATATTAAAGAGGCATTGTTTTATATAAATCTATCTAAAGAAAACAACTGGGGCAGAGAAACCCTGGCATTGCAAATAAAAACCGACTTATTTAATCGCTCAGGAAAAGCTGTAACCAATTTTAAAGATACTTTGCCAGAATCATTATCAGATTTAGCACAACAAACATTAAAAGACCCATACTGTTTTGATTTTATGAGCATGACAAAACCTTATGTAGAAAGGGATATCGAAAATCAGTTAGTAAAGCACATAACAAAATTTTTATTAGAATTAGGAAAGGGATTTGCATTTATTGGACAACAATATCATTTGCAGGTATCAGTAAAGGATTATTACATAGACCTTCTATTTTATCATACTCGCTTGAAATGTTATGTAGTTATTGAATTAAAAAATACAGCTTTTATGCCTGAATATGCAGGGAAGCTTAATTTTTATCTTTCCGCTGTTGATAGTTTGGTTAAACAGGAAGACGATAACCCGTCAATTGGTATTTTGCTTTGCAAGGATAAAGATACCGTTGAGGCTGAATTTGCACTGCGAGATATAGGAAAACCAATAGGTGTAAGTGAATTTACACTGATTGAAAAATTGCCTGATAACTTGAAAAGCAGTTTGCCAACCATTGAAGAAATTGAAGAAGAATTATCCAAATTGGATTAATGTATGAAAAGTATAATTAATAAACCTTTGCGTCATAGCGCCTTAGCGAGAGAACATTTCACGCAAAACCGCAGAGACGCAAAGGATAGTTTAAAAGGATTGAGGTATGAATAGTTACAAACTAAAAGACCTGTTATCCATTAAAAATGGGAAAGACCATAAGGAATTAAATGATGGCAACATTCCTGTTTTTGGAAGCGGCGGTATTATGCGTTATGGAGATCAGGCAATATTTGAGGATGAAAGTATTTTACTTCCCCGGAAAGGTACTCTTTCAAATATTCAATATGTAAATGAACCTTTTTGGACAGTTGATACAATTTATTATTCTGTCGTTAATAAAAAACTCGCCAATCCTTTTTATTTATTTAATTATCTTAAGAGTCTTGATTTAAGCAATTTAAATTCAGGCACGGGTGTGCCGAGCATGACTTTTAACTCATACTACGATTTACATGTAAAACTTCCCGACCTCCCAATCCAAAAATCCATTGCTAAAGTCCTTTCCGACCTTGACGCCAAAATTGAACTCAACAACCGAATAAACCGCGAGTTGGAAGCCATGGCAAAAACGCTTTACGATTATTGGTTTGTGCAGTTCGATTTTCCCAATAAACAAGGTAAACCCTACAAATCATCGGGCGGTAAAATGGTGTACAATGTCGAATTGAAAAGGGAAATTCCTGAGGGGTGGGAAGTGAAAAATATCTTTCAGTGTAGCAAAGTTCAATATGGATTCCCATTCAGTACAGAAAATTTTAACACGGAAGGAACGGGATTTCCTGTGATTCGAATAAGAGATATTTTAGAAAATTCAATTTCAAATTTTTCTTTTGAACAGAATATTGATGAAAAATATTTGATTAAAAAGGGAGATATTTTAGTCGGTATGGATGGTAATTTTCACATAAACTATTGGGCAAAGGATGGTTGTTTCTTAAATCAACGGGCTGTAAAGTTATCTGAAACAATCTTGCCAAACATTTACCTAAAATACCAAATAGAACCTTTTATAAAACTGAGAGAAAAATCGGTGTCAAGAACTACTGTGGGTCATCTGAGTGATAAGGATTTAAGGTCGTCAAGTATTATCATTCCGTCAAAGGAAGTTTTATCGTCAATATCTTCTATTTATAACGACTTACTTAAAAGAATGATTCAAACAATAAACGAAAACCAACAACTTACAGAACTCCGAGATTGGTTATTGCCAATGTTAATGAATGGGCAAGTAACAGTAAAAGAAGCGGAAGAAAGGCTGAGCATGGCAGCAGAGCCGAGTGTTGAATATAAAAAAGTGTAAAAATATGTCAGAAGAATACAAAAATCAATTATTTAGATTAGCTGCTGTTTTATATGCAGACAATAACTATGAAGTAACGCCAAAAACAATTCATAGGAAAATTATCGAATCTGTCTTGCTCGAATGCAATTCAGTAGAATTTACAGTGCACCAAATAATTGATTTTGTTAATGACAATTATAAAATTATTTTCGAAGAAGAAACAATTAAAGAAATTGTAAAAAACGAAAAAAATAGGTTTTTAACTAATTTTAGAGATGATAATCTGTATGTTTGTCTGACACAAGAAAGAAAGCATACTTTGCTTTCAAAAATTGAATCAAAAAATATTGATTTCTTCATAAGTGAATTTGAAAAATTATATAGCCAGTTAATAGCTAATATTAATGCAAGGTTATTAATACATCGCTTTTTATATGAGATTTTCAGTTCAAATACTACAAGTTTTCAAAAACTAATAAATAGTAAAAAGGCTATAACTGGTTTAATTAATATTGAATCAACAAATTATACTGAAAAAGAAAAAGAAATAATTAATAACTTCTTGTTTTGGGATAATGCAGACAAAAACAAAGCAATCTTTGATATATCAAGTTATGCTCTTGAATATTGTATGCTGACTAATAAAAACGGGGCTTCATCAATCCATTTATCTAACTTAAAAAACAAGAGTTTTTACCTTGATACAAACATTATTTATCGGACTTTAGGAATTAATGGTGAAGACAGAAAAAAGAGGTCTCAAACATTTCTTAAAAAATTTAATGATGCAGGAGAAAAACTGATAATATCAAAATCAACAGATTCTGAATTTAGAGAAGGACTAAAAGTGCATATTGACAGAATTAGAAAGTTTAATACGCCTCGCATTAATTCGGACGTTTTTCAAGAAGTTAAGGTTCAGCAAGATATTTATAACTTTTATCATAAGTGGAGAATTGGCAAAGTAAATTACAATCTCGACAAATTTTTAGCTGAGGTTTTAAGCTTATATGACAATTTCAAGAAAGAATTCAACATCGAAATTGATAGTCTAACACCTTATGACACAGAGGAGAAAAACATTAAAAACATTTTAAATGATTATACTTTAAAAATATCTTCATTTAAAGCAAGTGAAGGGCATGAAATTATTGGAAGTGCAACAATTGATGCAGAAAACATTCTTTGGGTTGAAACAAAAAGAGAAAATAATAATCAGAATATCTTTGATACAAAATATTTTTTCATTTCTACCGATCAAGGCTTGAGAAGATGGGATTATCAGAGAACTGATTTAACACCAACTGTTTTATTGCCAAGCCAATGGCTAAGTATTTTACTTCGTTATTTGGATAGAACGGAAGACGATTTTAAAAGTTTTGTAAACTTTCTTAATCTGAAAAACAATGAGATTCTAATCACGAGTGAAAAACTACACATTGTACTTGCTGGTATTAGTGAAATGACCGAAGATATTATTCAACAAAGGACTTTGTTAAATAATTTGATTGAAAATAAATTTAACGGAGTAGTTAATATAGGAATTAGCAATGATAGAATATTTGAGAATTCTAAAAAATATGCTAAAAGCGAATTAGAAAAGATAGTTTTAGAATTAGAAAAAGCTAACAAAGCGAATGTTAAAAAGCAAGCTGAAACTGATTCCGCATTTCAAGAGCATAAGATAAATGTTGCTTCTGAACTAGAAGGAATAAAGAATGAAAAAAGTAGATTTAGAGATAAACTTACTGAAACAGAAAGAGAGAATAAGGAATTAAAGAATAAAATATTTGATAGAGAAGTTGAAGATGAAATAAAAATATGGCAAAAACCAGCAAAATATTATTGGATTCCTTTGTCAATACTATTAACCTTCATTTTTATATTATCATTTGTATTTCAAGACAAGGATTGGAATATTGTTAAAAGATTGATTGATTTCATAGATAGTGAGCCAAGTGTTACGAGACAATGGCTTTATAGGATTTGTTTAAATTTATTCGTTACAGTTGGTATAATCGGTTTAATCAATGCCTCATTTAAAAGATTATCAAAAAACAATGTTGAAGAACAAAGAGATAAAATAAAAAAAAGAAAAAAAGAAAAAGCCAACGCTTAAGCCACACACATTGTTAAGCCACACGAGTCAACACTAAAACCAATGCTTGTCAAAGAGTGTGTCTTTCCAATCGCATGGCAGACACTTGCATAATTCGGGGCATTACCACCCACTATTTCGACCAAATGAATTAGCTTTCAAATTGTAATTTATTATTCTTTGAAAGGCTTTTCTTAACCTTATCCATCCTGTTTAAGAGAAAACTGGAATAAAATGGTCAAAAATTGCATTAAAGAGACTCTGTCTTGGAACAGATTTAGCCATTCAAGTGATTTGGCAAGCTTTCTTTCGGAGCATTGCCACCCAGTTAAACTACACCCTTATTAACGGAAGCCGGCTAACAATGATAAGGATAGTCCATCAACCCAAGCGTACCAGAGTGCAGTTTTACCAATTCTATCAATCAGAAATCAGTCAACGGTCAGTTGACCAATTGTTGGTTTTTGATTTTGGTCAACACCTTGTTGACCAAAATTTTGCCTGAAGAGTTAAAATCGAGCCTGCCTTACTTTGAAGAAATTGAAAAGTGTAGCCGAAATGCCGAAAGTGGTGGTTTCGACTTCGCACAATAAGGGTGTTTTCTCTTATATAAAAAAAAATCGAGGACTCTATCATCTTGATAAAATCCTCGATTTGGTGATCCGGATTGGATTCGAACCAATGACCCGCAGCTTAGAAGGCTGCTGCTCTATCCAGCTGAGCTACCGGACCAAAACCGGGTGCAAAGATATCAATTCTCACCGAATTATTCAAACAGAATCAAAAAAAAAGGCCGAAAGAATCTCTTTCGGCCAACAAATAAACACATACCTAAATGATAATCAATTATTGATTTGAGTAGATATAAGATGTATTTCTGTATCCCGATAGGTCTTTATACCAATCATAATAGCTAGCTCCGCTACTCTGAGCCCATGGAATAAACTTCAAATAAGCATCATTCACCGGGGTCTTCTCAATCGGATATTGGAACTCTTCTATGATGTTGATTGCCCATGGAAGGTTATTGTAAGTCTTATAGTATTTCCCAAGTGCAGGATTTGTCTTATCGTGTGCCGTACCAAAAAGTGTCTCATCAGCTAGTGAGGTAGGAGTTTTATCAGCCAGATGCACCTCTCTGCCGCGATTCTGATTTACAAAGATGAATGGATTAAATGGAGCACTGCCTAATGTTGAAGTTGCAATAGGAGAAGTAAAGACCACTGCTAAATCCATCTCAACAGGAGTTACATAAGGAGACCCGGGAGTTGTATTGGCTCCGGTACCACCTCCATGCGATGGCATATACTTAGCCGATTCATCAAAAGCAATGAGTACCGCCTTAGTCTGACCTGCTTCTGTACCATTTGCATTCAATGTAACAGCACTACCTGTGATCTGAGAACCAGTAACTGAAGCAACCTGTGCCGGAGTAATAGGTAACTCAAAGCCAAAACCATTATTATAACTAGCCCCTTTAGCTGTCATCTTAAGATGGAAGTTCATATCCAGAACTTTATTAGATGCATTTGCAACCTGCTTAATACGGTAACCCATTACCAGGTCATTGAAATCATAGTCGCCTTTACCCGGCCATAAGTCCTCAAAAGCTAAGGTTGCCATACCGTTCTGTGAAGGATAATAGATATTGAATGCACGCTGTGGATCATTAGGATAATCGTCGAAGTTATTTGGAACACCATCGCCATCACTATCAGTTGAGGTATAGGTTACGGTAGGCATGTTTGTGGTATTGATAGCAACGATAGGGTTAGATGTCACATAGAACATAGCATCGTTAAAGTCATTATCACTTCCACTATCTCTTCTCATGTCTTCAATACCAATCAAAACGATATCACGGCCTAAGTCATGAAGCAGAACAAAATGTTGTTTTAGGTTTGCGCTAGCCTCCGGATTAAAATCATTATCAGAATATACCTTATGAGTTCCATTACCTACAGAGCCATTAGACCAACCATTCGCAATTAACACCCAGGCAATCTCTGTATTTGCGGGAAACTCACCAATTTTAACCTTCATACCGGTAGATAAACCACCACCTGAACCATTGAAACTTACATTAGGATAAACAATCTTAATATCCTGAATTGCAGCAGCAGATGCAGGACGTTGTCCTTTAGGATAGGTATAATAACCAAGGGTATTTGTCCAACCGGCACCCTCGTGAACAAAGGTTACCCATACTTCAGCAGCCTCATCCAGAACACAATTAGTCTCATTGCTACCGGCAAGATACTGCGGATGGTATTGAGGAACAGGTTGTCTCTCGGGGAAAGTAGCATTTACGTCAGCCATAAAAGCCGGATCAATTACATCAATACCTACTAAATAGTTAGGCACACCACTATTGGTAAAAGTTCCAAGATAGCTATACCCCGACAATGCTGAACCTGTTAGAGCACTCTTTTCTGTAGATGGCTTGTATTTACCACCAATGGTAGCGGTAATAGAACGATTTACAATCTCAACCTCGGTCTGATCAGGTAATCCCAAATAGGCTGTAACGACATAGACCTTCTCTAAAGCATCGGCCAAAGTAAGTTTTGTGTTTAAAATCCCGTCGTTGCCAGTCATACCACTCATAATCAAATCCCCGCTAATCGCTCCTGATTCATCCTGAGTAATTGATTTGTATATATCAAAGCGAACACCCGCCAAAGGGGCATCCTGATTGTTTAAGGCTCTAAGAGTTACCGTAACCTCATGCCCTGTAGCCCAGTCGAATGTCTCGCTGGCCTTAAGATCGTCAAGCGTACTTACTGTTGTGTTGTCATCAATAGGAGTCTCGTCCTTATTGCAGGAAGCTAAAACAGATAAAAAGAGAAGGACTGCTCCCAGTACAAGAACAATCTTTAATGCACTTCTAAAAATCTCCGGTGTTGAATAATTACGTATCATGTTAGGGATGTTTATTTGTTTCGACAAATCTAACAACACCGATACGTCATTAATAGTGGAATTTGGTTTCTGATTCATTTTATTAGGTATATGTATTCATTCAACATTTGTCTGTAATCAGACCTTAAACAAATCTCTCATTGTATCGTAAAGATAAGCAGAGCAGAAGCAGATTAAAAGTGTTCAAAACCTTTATCTGAATAAAAAAACCGACCTTTGCACCATCATATTCTATTGGGTCAAAAGAAGTGTTTCAAACTACATCAAATAAAAGAGTTTCTCCTTCCGAAATCCACACATCGGAAAGCGCTAAGCAATTAAAAGCCACCCAAGAGAGCGAACAATATCGCGAGATAAGGGCTGGGATCTTCCTATCAGGGCTCTCTGTCTTTGCCCAGCTCTATCTATTCCAACCGCTTTTACCCCAATTATGCCACAGCTACCATATAAGTCCTGCTTCTAGTGCATGGACTGTCTCAGGCTCAACTCTTGGCATGGCACTAGGACTTTTTGTATTCTCATTCAAAGCTGATACCTACTCCCGAAAGCGTCTTATGACCTTCTCTCTAATCACCTCATCTCTTTTGACAATTAGCTCAGCTTTTGCACCCTTCTTCGAACTCCTGATAATTATCAATACCCTGAAAGGATTTCTCCTAAGCGGAGTATCAGCCGTTGCACTAGCCTATCTGGCTGAGGAGGTTAGTCCTGCCATACTTGGACAAGCCATAGCGCTTTACCTTAGCGGAAATGCAATTGGAGGGATGTCAGGCCGAATGCTTGTGACCCTGTTTAGCGGCTGGTTTGGCTGGCATCATGCGGTGGTAATAGTGGGTATCCTAAGCCTTATTCTGGGGATATTATTTGTCATTAAGCTTCCCGCTTCTCAACACTTTATTCCTGAGCCGGTGGACATTAAACGAAAGATTAGCCAGATGTCCTCTTTTATGCATAATCTGGTAATGATTCGCATCTTCCTTGCTGCAACACTATTTATGGGTGCCTTTGTTGCCGTGTACAACTATCTTGGATTCAGACTTGAAGCCCCTCCCTTCTCACTACCTCACTACATAGTCGCCTCTGTCTTCCTAATGTATACCATTGGAGTAGTTGGGACCATTGCGGCCGGTAGGTTATCTGATAAAATAGCACCTACACGACTAATAAAACTCTCATTGCTAATGCTTGCAATCGGGATCATCTCCCTGATTACTGGTAACCTGGCAATACTGGTCATTGGTTTGGGAATAATGACGCTTGGATTCTTTGCCACCCACACGCTTGCCAGTAAGATTATTTCACAAACTGCAAAAGAGGGAAAAAGCTCGGCAACATCAATATACTGGCTATTTTACTATGCAGGGTCGTCGGTAATCGGAACTAGCACAGGGATGATCTTATCTTCACTTGGCTGGAATTTCCTTATCTACAGCCTATTCCTGATTTCTTTAATAGCAATGGCTCTAATTTGGAGAATAAAACAACCACCAACGACTACTACAACCAGGTTATAAAAGAGGTGGAAGTTAGTTCAAATACTCAATATTCTTTAGTATAAACTCGCCATAGCAGAGCTCCTCATCAGGCTTGTCATAAATAAGCCTAGCCTTACAGGGCAGATGATAACCGTTAATATCTACGTATTGCTCAATTGGTGTTCGCCAGGGATAAAGATGGTACTCTACGCCATTTGTATCATAACGATCATTCGAGATAAAATCTACCAACTCACCTGCTTCATTAAAGGTTAAAACAGCCGAGATAGTATGTGGCCCATTAGAGAAGGTTGCCTTAATACGACTATTATCCAACACCTGCCAACTAATTCTTTCATCAATCAAAGAAGCCGGAGCCATCACACACATATCGTTGAACAGGGTCACCGTTTCGCTTTGATCCAACTTCAATCCTGAGGCATCAACAACCTTAAAGAGGCCAAGCAATCTGACTCTGAAAGTTGCCGTGTATTCTTTATAAAAGTGCAATCCATAGGCAGGAATACCCATCTTTCTGGCAACAATATAGAACAACCGGGTGGAAGGCTCTATAATATTATACTGCGATGAGTTCATCTTCATAAAGGGTTCAATAGATTTTCCTCTGATCCCTCCGGTATACTCGGCTTTAAATCCTAAGATCTTAGGCTTTCCCACAAAACCCGATAAAACTATATAATTCCTTATCAACTCCGGAAGACCCATTAAATCCTCCATTCTTAGTATTTCAGGCTCAGGCTTTACCAAATTTGAAAAAGCCTTTGCGACCTCTCTCCTGAACTCACATTTCATTCTACCCATGAATTGTTGGCTATATAGTACTAATTAAACTTTAATATTACATATTAACCTCGTTGACTTATTCAGTTAATCAGCCAATCCGGCTCACCTAAACCTTTTTCATTGCCTCTTTCTTATACTCCTCAGGCATCTTTTCAATAGCATATCTTAATGCAGTTCTAGGCATGGTGCTCCTCCTATTCATAACAAAGTCAAACACATCATCCAGATGATTATGACTTAAGGCTTTTAGCATCCAACCATATCCTTTCTGTACCATATCGTCTTTATCCAATAATAAACGATCGGCTATGGTAAAGATTTCCGATTTAAAGAGACCCTTCTTAGCGGGAATAATCAATGAGACTGCTGATGCTCTCTTAACCCATCTGTTATCTGATTGGGTCATTTCAATCAGATTATTGATAAACTCAGGGTATTTCATAATAACATCGCCCATATTGTGGTTACACAGCGTATCACAAGCAGCCCAGTTAGTCACATAGCGTTCAACCCAGCCTTTAAACAGAGAGAAATCTTCAGGTTTATACTGCTTCTTTAGACGATAAGACCAATTGCAGGCAACAAAGCTCTCCTCCATTATACCCGACTGCCAGAGCTCTTCACAGAGATCAAAGATCTCACTCTTTGACAACCCCTTGACCTCCTCATAATACCTCTTCGACAACTCTGTAACCTGAGCCGACCTTATACCATAGACCTCTACAGCCTCTTTAAAGTACCTCTGACTAGCCTCCTTGAATTTCTCATCAGCCACCCGTTTAAACTCATCACGCAGATTTTCAATAACTGTATGCATATTCAATTACCTTTTGTTAGATTTCCATAAACAAAGGTAATCACTAAAAGCTTCATCATAAAATATCAGACACCCTGTACAATCATTCAAATCACTCTGCCAAAAGCTCTAAAGAGTGCTCAATGGTAGGCACTATAACTGACAGGTATTCTCTGACTGCCTTAACACTTCCGGGCAGAACATAAACCAAAGTCTTATCTGTAACTCCTGCGACACTACGACTTAGTAGTGCCAACGGATTCTCAGCTCCATATTTCACCCTAACAAACTCCACTATGCCTGGAATCTCTTTATCAAGCATCGGCCTAATGACCTCCACGGTGATATCACGAGCCGACAGACCAGTTCCTCCCGTGGTTACAACGATATCAACCGTTGAGACTACCTCCAGAAATGCCTCACGAAGTCTTGATCTATCATCCGGGATTAAGGTTGCCCCGATCTCTACTTCATAACCTAATTCTGCAAAGAAGTCATTAAGAATCTTTACGATCTCAGGCCCTGATCTGTCTTCATAAAGACCCTTAAACGCCCGGTCAGACAGAGTAATTACATGAACTATATAACTCTTTTTCATTTATCTATCTAATCTTAATACAATCAACCCTAGCCCCCTTGTCGAGCAAACTAACTCCGGCAGGAACCTTGTAAAGCACATTTGATACAGCAAGTGCGAAGTGATGTGACGATCCATTGTAATTCACACGATTGACCAAGCCGTCTGAGGTTAAATAGCCCAACTCCCACTTCTCTCTTTCACTCTTCTTTCGCGAATAGTCAAAGCCTAATGAATACGCCATTAGTTCAAGAGAGTTATCACTACCATAACTTTTCCTGATCCACGTTCTTACCAGTAATTCAAATTGAACGAATGCAGCCAACGGGTTTCCCGGAAGACCAAAAACGACTCGACCATTCTTAGTAACCCCAAACAACATAGGCTTTCCCGGCTGAATTGCTACACCCTGAAAGAGGATCTCAACCCCTGCTTTAACCAATAATGAGGGGATAAAGTCAAAGTCGCCCGCAGCAACCCCTCCACTTAAAATAGTCACCTCGTTTTCGGTTAACGATTGTTGAATCACCTGTTCAATATCTTCAGTAATATCAGGAACCATCCCATAATTTACAGGTTTTGCCCCTGCATCAATAACCTGGGCTATAATCTGAAATCCGTTACTATTTCTGATCTGACTACCCACAGGAGTGGCATCGGGCGAAACCAACTCACTTCCTGTCGAGATAACACCACATCTTATCTCTTTCGCTACCCTCACTGATAACCTCCCTGATGAGGCTAGAATCCCAATATCAGCAGGCGAAATCACAGCGCCTCTTTTCAAAACCAACTCTCCTTTGGCGACATCTTCACCCTGATAACAGATATTATCTTTTGAATATTGGCCAATAAACTGCACCAGCCCCTGGTCGTCAATCCCGGCCTCCTCGACTCTAAAGATCATATCAGATTGTGGCGGCATCATGGCACCAGTCATGACCTTCGAACAGGTCCCTTCAAGGATAGGCTTTGTAGGAACAGCCCCTGCCGCAATAACCTCATTTAAAAGAAGCTTATGCTGCAAATCAACCCTGCGACAGGCATAACCATCCACCGCAGCTTTATCAAACGGAGGTACTGGGATATCACATATTATATCCTCCTGCAATACTTTGCCCGGAGCATCAATAATCGAGACTAAACAATCTGTTGGCGTATGAACTGTACTTAAAACAGTTGCCAATGCGTTATCCGGTAAAATCAATTTAGCCATAATAAAAAGATTACAATTAATTCCCTACCATTGAATCACTCAATGTCTTTCTCAACCTATCAGGTAAAAGAGACATTTCCTCAGAACCACATGAATAGAGTGCAGCATTAATGATACTATAATGTTTCAGAATCTCATCAACGAAAGCCTTTCTGACTGCAATAACTACCACAACGTTAGCCAGGAGAAGACTTCGTAAAACTTCATCCCAACCTTGACCCTCCATCTCCAATCTACCCACCTCATCAATAAATATAATCGATGGAGATAATGCCTGCTCCTCAATAGTTGAAGTTACCCGCTTTATTACAACTGGATCTAACCAGAATCTGCCAATCTTCTGAAATCCGTTCTGCTCTGTTTCTGTCATCAATAGCTGTCGTCGACCATCAAGAACACTCTCAATGTAATATCCGATTGTTTTCCCATCTACCATTATCCGTGGAGATATAAAACCTCCAACTCGAACACCCCTACTCTTCAATTTCTCAATTATCTCAATGAGAGAACTAGTCTTCCCCTCCTCTTTCTCCCCCGTGACAATAAAAATCTTACCCCCCTGACTGGAATAACTTTTTAACTGCTCTTCAGCATGGCTTAACAGGAGATAAACCACTGACACGGGTCTTCTGAAGAACTCTTTTGCAGAGGGTAATCTCGATAGCACATTTGGGATAGATTCAAACGAGAGCTCGAGAGCAAGGTGTAACTGACTGAATTGAGAACCCTTAAAAAACGACTTAACCACGGGATTATAGAGTTCCTTACCGATCACTGCAAATCCGATTATCACAAGTATAGCTCTGAAATTCATCTGAACACCCGATAATAGGCCTGCCTCTATAGCATCAGAACCCTCCTGAAAAGAGGAGAAAACTAATGCAGATAACATCGTTATGATAACGAAAAAGACCCAAAACTTTGGCTTTGTTAATTGACGCAATGCCGACTTATATCTACTTGCCCAAATTATTACAATCAATACTATTACAGGCACCCACCAATAGATACTAAGAAAATTGACCGTTATAAAACCTGCCACCATTAACAGGACATTTATCACAAGCCAGTTTATGGAGTAATCAAATGGCACTCCCCCATCCTTTTTAACCAATTTCCCGTCACCCTGAGGCACAAAAAAGACCCGATGCCCCTCTTGTACCATCCAACCCGTCCGAACCCCTAAAATCGCAGCTAAAACACCAAAAAGAACATGAACTACAACAAGGATGACTACAGGCAACCACACCAGATCAACCTTCATGGAGAGTTGTTTCTCAGCCATCTTCATAAGTCCCGTATAGATCTGAACAATATCGGCACCATAGAAAATTAAGAAGTTGGCGATTCGCTGAAATAAAACCCACGTCATAGCAAGTGTTGCACCAACCATAAAGCCTAACAAATTCCTACCAAAAAGCCTTGTCCCAAACTCCAATAACAAAGCCTCAGAAAAGATTCCAATCATAGGCCCAAAAATCACCGCACTCGGCGATAATGACTTCATAATTGCACAAATCAAACCGGCACGCCAGAAAAGCCCCACCTCCTTCCACCGATAACTGGCAGAGATAAGAATGATAATCCCAATTGCTGTAAGGATATTGCCACTAAATGGAACTCTCAGATTGTGCAAAAAACTTCCCAATACAATCTCAGAGGCAGCCCATGTAGTACCCAACACTGAAGCTTTTAGCCACTTATTATTCAATGTCTGCATCTTAGCACTTTTTCATGGTTATCTTTTCAGCACAATACTTAAAGAGATGATACCCGGCTGCCCCTTGACCAACTAAGGAGAATAGTACCTCGGGTTTAGTAATACGGATGCCACCTACCATGTCGACACCATAATCAAATAACACATGCGGTATTATGCTACTCGACGGACCAGTCACTACCACTTTCGTCCCCGGTCGCACAGCCTTCAGTAATCCTTCAAGTGTATCATTAACGAGGGTCAGGCCAGTAATAATCAAGACTTCAGCATCAGGAATCACCACCTCGAATTGGTCTGCCGGAATAAACAATGAGCGATGATTATCACTCAATGCATCTTGATTCATCTCTAAAATGCCCAGGTTAGCACCGGCTTTGAGACAATGTTTAATATAACTATGAAATGCCCCAACCAAAATCACCCTTTGTCCAGTCTTAATATCCAATAGATCTATCGGATCAGTATCCACCATCAGCTTCACAGACTCATCAGAAATATAGAGACTACTCAACGCATTCAGTACGGCTATCCTAAGCATATTAACCGTAGCCGACTCTTTTTGATAATCAAATAACTCAGGCAAGCTCCGTCCTCTGATCTGCAACGGAGTAAAGGGGCCATAATCACGTAATGCTTTATCGCAATGAACCTTATCATCCTCTATAATACTCGATACACCATATTGGTTATTGCTTAACTTAACCGCGCAGAGATACCTCCCAAACACGGCGTCCTCAATAGTTATTCCATCCAGCTCCTTTTGATGCCTGGCCTCTATTTTAGCCCAGGTCTTCATTACAATTCTACTCATTTGCCTTATCGTTATTCAAGTCCATACATAACGAAGTAAATGTATTAAACTTTTAATATATTTCCAGAGAAAAAAGAGACTCAAGTGATTCAAGATTCAAGTAATTCAAGAGATTTAAAATTCGAGAGATTCAAAATTCAAGTGATTCAAAATTCGAGTGATTCACTAACGGCGTTAAAAAACCCTCCATTCTTAGATGAGGTAAAGAATGGAGGGTGTAATAGAATGGCTCTATAAGTACTTATTAAAACCTAATCTTCAGTTTGCCGAAGACTTCAGTAGAAGGACCAGGTTGATAGGAGTTACCATCAGGGTCTGGTTCGGTGAAAGCCATATACTTTTCACCAGTGAGGTTACGAACACTACAAGATAACTCACCTTTCAAGCCAAATAACTTCCATGACCATACAGCCGAGGCATTAAAGAGATTAAAACCATCCTGCCAGTTCTGGTAGATCGTAGGATCCATCTCTCCGTTATATGCTTTAGCGTCTGTATAGATAGCCCACTTCGATTGGTATTCAGCTCCGGCACTGATACGCAGACTGGGGCAAATTCGATAGTTTATTTCACCATACAACTGATGTTTGGGGCAATTAGGAAGCCACTGACCATCGGCGGGAGGTGTAGTTAACACATAAGCAGTATCTGTGTAGATTGGGTTTACCGTTGCTGATGTGTATTTAAAATCAGAATAAGTGTAAGCTAATTGAATTGAAAGGTCGTCTGTAATGTTATATTTTCCGTAGAACTCAATCCCTTTACGTTCACTATTACCGGCATTGCCATAAAAGACCTCCTGGTTACCTCTTCCTGATTGTTTAAACCTGAAGAAGTCGTCATCAGTCTTCATATAGAAACCAGTTAATTCATAGTAAAACCGTTTACCAAGGTATCCTCTAAAACCTAGTTCATAGCAATTAGATAATGCCGGTGTTAACCATTCATTGAAACCGGAATAGCCCATAGGATTACTTGCAAGCTCCTCTGTTGAAGGAGGAATAAACCCCTGACTCCAGTTAGCAAAGAGGGTCATCGCATCAGCAAACTGATAGCTGGCACCAATACGGGCAGTAACATGATCAAAGTTCTCAGATGTAACAGCCTCTGAAAGCCCTTTCATTTTATCTGTCAATTCATTGACCAGATAGTCATAACGAACACTACCAACTAAATTAAAGTTATTGTACTCCAAATGGTATATAAAGAATCCGCCAACACTACGCTGCCAGATAATCTGGTTGGCCATGAGTGAATCGGTTTCAAGATTTGTTTCGTTGGTACTTTCAACTCTATTGGGATCAGATGTACTCTGTAGCTTATACATATTGATTTTCTGCCATTTCAGATCAGCACCTGCACTAAAGTGATTTTTCACCTCACCCAGGTTTAGGTGAAGATTATACTGACCACTCATACCGGGATTAGAAATAGAACGATACTCTGCACAACGATTACTTGTCTCTTTATAATTCCAGTTTCTTAAATAGCCACTTAACTCAACATCTTGCAACGAAGAAAACAGATACTTAGCAGTCGCGCCGAGGGTTGTTCTATTAGTTTTCTGATACTCATTAAAGGGACAAGCATCGGGGTTTGCCTGTTTGAAATCATTAAACTGACCCAGATTCAATCCTTCCGGATTCTGCTGGAAATAGTCAACATGCGAGACAATCTGTTGAATTGACAACTTCTCAGACGGATGGTACACCACCTTTTCTGATAGTTTATTCGACCAATATGCCTGATGATCACGATAACCATCTCCATCGGTTCTGGAATAACTTGCTCTATAATCCATCTCATTTGAAGAGCCATTCAATTGAAGCAGTGATTTCGAAAAACCATTACTACCAAAGGTCTGACTTAACTCCCCCTCTAAAGGTTTTTCTCCGCCGCACATCGTGTTGATGTTTAAAACACCTGCAGCACCACTTCCACCATAAATCGATGCCAATGGGCCTCTAAGTACCTCTATCGATTTCACTGTCGACCAGTCAACATCATAAAGATCGGGAGCAAAACCTGATGGATCATTAACCGGAATCCCATCAACCACAACACCGATACCACGTAAACCTCTCTCAGTTAAGATTCCCTGGCCTCTAATCGAGAGATGTACGCGTTCACCGTCATGCTGATTATCTATACGAACCCCGGGAGTCAGACGTAAAGCCTCCTCAACACCAATCCCTTTAGGCATCGACTTTAGCTGCTCCTTGTCAATAAAAGTAACGGCACCCGGGTTGTTGATAAGCTTAATAGGGATTCTGTTGGATGATATAACTACCTCTTTGAGATTTACAACCTTAGCCGTATCACTACTCTTAGTCTGAGCAAATATGAAACCACAACAAGCTATTAAAATGGCTGTAAATAATATCTTCTTTGTCATTTGATTGATTCTTTATAAAATTAAAAACTCCAGTCGGCTAACTCAACCGACATATACCAAATAACATAAACCTAATGATCAACCATACTGATCATTAAGTAAATGTCAAGTTTAATAAGCCAAAAACTTAAACAGATATTGCCAAACAACTTGGCTAAACTAAGAAGACTTTGGGTGGTGGCGACTCGCAATGTAAAGTCCTAGAGCAATAGAGCTCAAGGTATCCTAAAAACTGACCGATTTGAAAGTCTTGTAGTAGTCGCTCCTGACAATATGCATCACAATACAAAACCGGCACTATCCTCTTTTTTAAGCGATCATTCTCATGTCTTCGATGATGATTTCTCATAAAACGGGCCAATAAGAGCTTTTCATGGTCATCACGCAGACAATAACAAAACAACTTTCCTGATCGCATTGCAGTGTCATAAACATCGTAGAGGAGATGATGAAACAGGATCTCCTTTCCACCCTCTCTCCATTCAACATCCTTTAGCTCATCAGTGCTTATTGCGATAAAGGGAATCTCTCCTTGTTTTGCTCTCTTCTCTAATATCTCTCTCGCTTCAACCTTCCATCTTTTCATAACAATACACTCCTGTAAATAGGAGGAGATGGCATTCAACATAAACAGCAATGCCAATGCTAAAACGACAGATGAGGCCAGAACTTTTTGGATGGTTGATTTTTGCATGTTCACCGGCATTTGTGACCTAAGTGTACATATTAACTGCAATTTTAAACATTTTTCTTAAACCGTTACCTTTGCACGATAATTTCTAACGATGAGACAGAAACCGGATTGGTTAAAAATAAAACTGGATACCTCGGCTAACTTCAGCGAAACGGACAAGATTGTTAAGGAGCATAACCTGCATACCATTTGTAGCTCAGGGAAATGCCCTAACAAAGCCGAGTGTTGGAACCGTGGTACTGCCACCTTTATGATTCTGGGTGATACTTGTACCCGTGCCTGTAAATTCTGTGCCACTAAGACCGGGAAACCACTCCCCCCCGACCCTACTGAGCCCAGACGTGTCGCCGCCTCTATCAAACTGATGAAGCTGAAACATTCGGTTATTACATCTGTGACACGGGATGACCTAGCTGATCAGGGGGCTACTCATTGGGCAGAGGTCATACGGGTTTGCAAAGAGGTCAATCCGCTGGTCACCGTTGAGGTTCTGATTCCAGATTTTGATGGAAAAAAAGAATTAATCCAGATCGTTGCCGACTCAAAGCCAGATATCATTGCTCATAACATTGAGACCGTAAGCCGTTTAACGCCATTAGTCAGATCAAAAGCATCGTATACGACTTCGCTTCAAACCATTAAGATTATCTCAGAATCCGGAATTAAAACTAAAAGCGGTTTGATGGTTGGATTGGGAGAGACTGAACAGGAGGTGACAGAGACTCTTCAAGATCTATATAATCACGGATGCCGCATTGTCACTATCGGACAATATCTACAACCCAGTAAAGCACATCTGGAGGTTGAAGAATACATCCATCCCGAGCAGTTTGATAAGTTCAAGATTATCGCTTCAGAGATTGGTTTTGAATATGTGGAGAGTGCCCCGTTAGTCCGTTCCTCTTACATGGCAGAGAAAGCCATTCAATCATGTCATTAACAGAAACCTCAATGAATAAAAACAGCCAAATGGTCTCAATAAAGCTTCACCAGCCCGGACTGGTACATTATCAGGCGGCTTGGGATTTCCAAAAGAGTCTTTTTGAGGAGATCCTTAACCAGAAAAAGAATAACCTAACGTCTGAGATGCACCTGATTTTGTTAGAGCATCCACATGTTTATACATTGGGAAAGAATGGTGACCCGGGCAATGCGCTTTTCAATGACGTGTTATTAAAGAAGATCGAGGCTGAGCTCTACCATATTGAACGCGGAGGAGACATTACCTATCATGGTTATGGTCAGTTGGTGGGCTACCCCATCCTTGATCTGGAGCAGCTTAACTTAGGAATAAAAGGTTATATTAATCTACTTGAGAGCGCCCTTATAAACACAGTGGCAGAGTATGGCATTGAAGCTACCCAGGCAACAGATGCCATTGGTGTTTGGGTTGATGCAGGAAAACCATCAGCCAGAAAGATTGCCGCTATAGGGGTCAAGAGTTCGAGGTATGTCACGATGCACGGCTTTGCACTCAATGTAACCACCGATCTTAACTATTTCAACTATATCAATCCTTGTGGTTTCGTTGACAGAGGCGTTACCTCCATTGAAAAAGAGACAGGATTAAGGCCGACGTTGGATGAGGTATCTGCTTTGTTTATTAAGCACTTTAGTGAGCTAACCAATTGCGAAGTGAGATGAGGTGGCTCACGGTATTTATAAATAGGAAATCTTAAAGTAGTCAAGTATAGCTTTAAATTTATCCTGAGCTGTCAGACATGTATCTATCAAATAACCACGCTCTTTTTCCCACTCCTGCAATCCTCGATAATAGAACCATTTCAAATCTTCGTCAATAATAAATGGAATCAGGTTATTGGCCAGACACTCTTTAAACATAATCAGCCTGCCAATACGTCCGTTACCGTCTTGAAATGGGTGAATACGTTCGAATTTATAATGAAACTCGATTACATCCTCGACCTTTTTATTTTTTTTTGAGTGATAGATATTAAGTAACTTTTTCATATTGGCTTGAACATCTTCAGGAGGAGAGGTTTCCATTCCACCTACTTCGTTCGGTAATTTCTTATAGTAACCAACATTGAACCAATCTTTTCGACTATCTGAGGTACTTGACTTAAGTACGTAGTGTAGTTCCTTTATAAACGCCTCTGTAAGTTTTGATTTTGCTTTCTCAATAACCAAATCAATACATCGGAAGTGATTAGATGTTTCGATTATATCATCAACATTGATAATCTCATGGGTCGCTCCTATTGTATTTGTTTCGAAAATATAGCGAGTCTGCTCTTCAGTAAGCTTACTTCCCTCAATGCGATTGGAATTATAAGTTAAGTCAATTTGAGTACGATGATAAATTCCTCCTTTCAGCTTCATATCCTTTTGCTCTTTAAAAGTATTGAGCAAAAGACTATCGCTAAACCGATTACTCCTCTTTTGTGGAAGGATAGCATCTTCTGGTATAATCCATGTTTTACCTGTTAAGAAAGCTCCTTGTATTTTTCCTGTCGCACAATAATTACGAATGGTTCTCTCTGGAACACCCCATTTTTCAGCGAACTGGCTAACTGATAGAAATTTCATACTCTAATAAATTGCTGTTATCGGCAAATATCATATTGATTTAACCTTAAAGATAGCACTTTTTACCGATACCGGCAAAATAAATTCCCTTTCTACGCCATCTTCTGCCAGACACCCCGCTCCCCCGCTCCCCCGCTTCCCTGCTTCCCCGCTTCCCTGCTGTCCCTGCTTCCCTGCTGTCCCTGCTGTCCCTGCTGTCCCGACATCTCCTCAATATCTCCTCAATATCCCCTCTATATCCCCTCTATATCCCCTCTATATCCCCTCTATATCCTCTACCTATATAGTTCCTATCCTACACGAGTTTATAGGGAGAGGATAGGGAGAGGATAGGGAGAGGATAGGGA
>JAJTBW010000049.1 GCA_021286705.1 Sphingobacteriia bacterium | reverse complement strand
GGGACTCTTTAAGCAATTGGTGGCGTAAAGGGGTATTAACGGTGATGGCATGCCCTTGTCCGCTTCTACCCTGATCTGGAGCTACCATAACGACAGTACCAAGTTCAAGCATAATATTCACAAGGTTTCGAATACCGGGAGCCTGAAACCCATCGTCGTTAGTTACAAGAATTAGAGGTTTATTTTTTATCATTTCAAATTACTTCTATCATTTATACAAGGTCAGTGGATACCTTTCTCTTTATGTCCCTCCATAGAATCTTCACCCGTTAAAGAAACTCCGCCGGAGACCAAATATTTCATAACAACCGCAGGAGGGAGGGGGATTGACTTAACATTTTTAGCAGGAACAATAATTACCTCTCCCATTATGCTATAGGAGGCGGGAAAATAGACAGCCACTTTGTCATCATCGATTCCTAGTTCAGTAAGATCTCTACGGGTGAGGAATCCAATACGTTCCATCTCCATAGCAGAGCCAAAGCTAACCAAAACAGGTTCTGTGAATTTCTTCTGGTTTCCGACGAATGCTGCAAGCAGGTCTTTCACAGCAGTATAAATAATTTTAATTAGTGGAGCCCTGCTGATCAGCTCATCAAAATACTTAAGGAGAGGAGAAAAGATAAAACTCGAGCCTAAAAATCCGATAAGGGTAATAAATAACAATACCACAACGATGCCCAATCCGGGAATTGTTATACCCAATAGTGATTTTAGAGGTTCATAAATCAGACTATTTATAAAATCGACCGACATCCAAATGATGTAAACTGTGATGCCTAGTGGTGCAAGAAACAGAAGACCCTGCCCGAAAAAACGCAACAGGATAGTTCGTAAAGGGCGTCTTTTAATCATATGAGAGTTATTTTACACAGGTTACGTTCACCATATACAAAGATAGTGAAACGATACAAACTTCAAGTTAAGCCATTATTTCCTGATCAGAAGGCGTTAATAATTAGAACAATAGATATGTAATCTACTTCACCAATCACACAGGGACTAAAAAGACTTAACAAGCAACGACTTTCATTATTTATCTAATTCAGGAACATCTTTAGAGAAGGGAATAAAGCATTAATAGGGAAACTTGATCTTCTGTTCTCAAAGCAGGAAAGGGGAAGAGACTCATTGAAAATATTTATTACTTCACAACAAACATTAAAACCTAGGACTACAGTAACAAAAAGAGTGCTACAGTAAAAAAAGTAGCATACAGGATATTTGTTTTATAAAGTTTTTTTTACGAATATTTGTTCAGACAATTAGGCAATCAAAAACATCAATTCATTTTAGTTGACAGAGGGAAAGAAGATTTGAAGATATTAAAATAGCGAAGCATTTAAACAAATTAAATATTAACGTGTTTCCTGTATTACAGTGAACTTGAAAACCAAACACACATTCAATTTTCCATCAATGAAAAAACTTTTACTCTTTTTGGCAGTTATGTTGGCAGGTTATGTCGCATCTGCACAGACAACATCAAACCCATGGGCATTAGGTTTAGGTGGTAATTTCCCTGATTTTAAATCGCCTAATTATTCGCTCAGCGATCAGTTAACTGATGCGTATTGGCAATACAAGGGAGTTCCATTACGTGTGTCATTAGGAAGAAATCTCAATCAATCGTTCAATGTTGAGGCATCATTCAACATGGTAAAACTTGACAATACTGGTTTTGCCATTACAAATGACAAATTTTGGGATGCTGATTTAGCACTTCATTACAAATTGGCTAATGGATACATCATTAAAAATGAGGATGCAATATTTGATCCTTACTTATTCATTGGTGGGGAGCTGACTCACATTAACGAGAACACATATGGTGCAATTATGGGAGGCTTAGGAACCAACATATGGATAACTCCAAAAGTTGGTGTTTATGCACAAGCAGCATATGATCATGTACCAGATTTTGATGAAGACTATTTTCACTTTGCATTTGGTCTAAAATTTCGTTTTGGAGCAAAAGACCGTGACAAAGATGGCATAGTTGACAAGAAAGATAAATGTCCTGATGTAGCAGGTTTAAAACAATTTGAAGGTTGCCCGGATACTGATAAAGATGGCATTGAAGACTCAAAGGATCTTTGTCCTAATGAGGCAGGCAAACCCGAGTTACAAGGATGCCCGGATCGCGATAACGATGGCATTGCAGACAAAGATGATCGTTGTCCAGATGTAGCAGGTCCAGCTAGTTTAAAAGGCTGTCCTGATAAAGATGGCGATGGAGTAGCAGATATTGATGATCGTTGTCCAGATGTTAAAGGCTTACCAGCATTGAAAGGCTGTCCTGATAAAGATGGTGATGGCATTGCTGATATCGATGACAAATGTCCGGATGTAGCAGGAGTTGCTTCAAACAATGGTTGTCCTGAAGTTAAAGAAGAAGTTGTAGTTCCAGTTGCAAAGCCGGCAATAATAGTATACTTCGACTTCAATAGCGCTACAGTTACTAAGGATGATCAGGCAAAACTTGATAGCTTCAGCAAGACAATGGCCGAACAGAAAGATGGTACCTTCAATGTTGATGGTTATGCCGATAGTAAGGGTAATGATGATTACAACATGAAGCTCTCACAAAAACGTGCTGATGCTGTTGTTAAATATCTCAAGAAGAAAGGTATTAAAGTTAAATCACTCGAGGTAAAAGCCTTTGGTGAAGCCAATCCAATTGGTGATAATGAGACAGAAGAAGGACGTGCTAAGAATCGTCGTGTAGAAGTTAAGGTGAAATAAAACATCTCTTCTTTTAATATGAAAAAGCTGCCCCCAAGGCAGCTTTTTTTTTATTAAAAAACATAATGCTAATTTTATAACTTTGTCAGTTAAGAACAACGGAAACGGATCTGTAACAGACCCTATAATAATTGTACAATATCCAATCGAATCAAACCATGAATCCCCTATCTGATAGAGTCAAATATCTAACCGAGTCAGCCACGTTGGCAATGACACGATTAAGCAGAGAGCTTACCGCACAAGGGCTAGACGTGATAAATCTGAGCATTGGAGAGCCGGATTTTGATACACCCACTTTCGTAAAAGAGGCGGCTAAAAAAGCAATTGATGACAACTGGACCCATTATCCTCCAGTACCGGGTTATGCTGATTTAAGAGAGGCGGTCAGTCTGAAGCTAAAAAGAGACAACAACCTAGACTACACTCCCGAGCAGATTGTGGTTTCTACCGGAGCGAAACAAGCTTTAACCAATGTCATGCTTAGTCTGGTCAACCCAGGTGAAGAAGTTATTGTTCCTACACCATTCTGGGTATCATATTCTGAGTTAATAAAACTAGCTGAGGGAAAAGCAGTTTATATCAATGCCTCCTTAGAGAACCGCTTCAAGATAACTCCTCAACAACTGGAGGAAGCCATTACCGAAAAGACAAAGTTGGTAATGTTTAACTCACCAAACAACCCTACCGGATCTGTCTATAGCCGGGAGGAACTAGAAGAGATTGCTAAGGTTCTTGAACGTCATCCTCATGTCTATGTTATAGCAGATGAGATTTATGAATATATAACCTTTGGGATTGCTCACTATTCCTTGGCGACTTTCAGTAGCATCAAAGACCGGATTATTATTATTAACGGAGTCTCCAAAGGATATGCCATGACTGGCTGGAGACTGGGGTATTCGGTTAGTTCACTTGAAATTGCGAAAGCATGTAATAAGATTCAGGGACAAATTACATCGGGTACCTGCTCCATAACGCAAAGAGCCGCCTTAGCAGCTCTTTTAAAAGGACCAAACGAGAATCCGGAACTCGTTAGTATGGTTGAGATATTCAGGAAAAGAAGAGACCTTTTAGGCTCCCTTCTAAAAGAGATACCAGGCTTTAAAGTAGATATTCCTGACGGAGCATTCTATATTTTCCCGGATATCAGCGAGCTTTTCGGCAAGACAATGGCTAATGGCACCGTTATAAACAATGATGATGAGTTGTGTATGTACCTCCTTAAAGAGGCTCAGGTAGCACTTGTCTCCGGTAGCTCATTTGGAAATCCTAAATGCATTCGGTTCAGTTATGCCACATCAGATGAGAGACTGATGGAAGCAGTAAAAAGAATTAAGAAAGCACTAGCTTAATGAGCTAACGAGACCTTTTTCCGTCTCTGCTCGTGTAACCAGCCTGCGGTGGCTAAAGCTGCAACGGTTGCCTCACCAACAGATGTCGTAATCTGACGATATCTTTTAGCGATGGCATCACCCGCTGCAAAGACACCATCCAGGCTGGTTTTCATTTCACTATCAACCACTATCTCACCCCATTTATTCAATTCAACAATACCTTTCAACACCTCGGTATTAGGCTGATATCCTATGAAGATAAAGGCTCCTGACGATTTTATAAAAGACTCCTCGCCTGTATTAACATCCTTTATATATGCCCCGTCAAAAGATTCTCCTCCTTGAAACTTTGAGATCACACTATTGAGTTTAAAAGAGATCTTAGTATTCTGTTTTGCCTCTTCTATGGCATACTCAAATGCCTGAAAATAATCAAACTGATGGACGATGGTGATGTGAGAAGCATACTTTGTTAAAGAGACAGCCTCTTCTAACGCCGAATTTCCACCTCCAATAACAATTATCTCTTTATCAGTAAAGAATTCGCCATCGCATGTTGCACAATAGCTTATCCCCTTCCCTTTAAACTGTCTCTCTCCCTCAACACCGAGTTCACGCGATCTGCCCCCGGTTGCCAGGATAACTGCATCAGACTCATATACGGTACCATCACCAGTTACCACTTGCTTTACATCACCATTTAAAGTGAGTTGTTGGATAGAAGCTATATTCTTTATAACAGAGCCAAATGATTTAGCCTGTTTTTTCATCGTATTTGATAGCGTATAACCACTTACGGATTCTACACCGGGATAATTAGCCACTTCATGAGTCAATACCATCTGTCCACCTGCGGTACCGATATTCAAGACTAGTGTCCGTAGCCTGGCACGACTTAGATATATCGCTGCGGTTAAACCAGCAGGACCTCCACCAAGCACAATAACATCAAATCTATTATTTTCCATAGTAATAAAATAAAGAATCCGGGCAGGCTGGTTTCCCAGCCATAACGCCCGGATTACTAACAAAACCTACTGATTGTTTTTTCCAAATTGATCATTAAGGATGGAACGTACCTGTTGTTCGTTCTGTATACTGGAAGTAGCTTTAACTACCTTTCCATTCTTGTAATAAAAAGTAAAAGGCAAACCCATAAATCCTCTGGCTTCAGGAGCATTTCTAATAACATGCGCCTCTGGACTATCAAAAGGCATATCTGCGAATTTAACATGCTTGTACTCCTCTTCAAGGTCTTCCATTACACCATAAACGGGAATACACATAGGACCCATTCTACCACAGCATATCATAACATTTTCATTCTCTTCGATGATCTTCTTCCACTCATCAGCTGTGGTTACATGTGTTAAGTTAGTCTGTAACATTTTCTTATTTGTTATTGTTATTAATTTTCGTAAATCCTTTTTGTAACTCAAGTCAATGAATCGCTCATTCTATTTACAATCTATTGGCTTGTTCTTACTGGCACAAAATTAGGCAGAACAAACCTGCGCTATGACGAGTAAAGTATAACACCTACAAGTTTAAAAGTTGGTAAATACCAATTTTGTACTTTTGAAGAAAAAAGATAATGAACCGTGATGACCATAATTGCTTTGATAAAAAGATAAATCCTAAGTGCTTTAATCTATTAACCGAGGATGAATGGAATCAGATTGGGAAGCATCAAACCAGAATGCATTACAAGAGAGGAGAACATATTGCCCGACAGGGCAGTCCCTCGGCGGTCATTATTTTTATTCTTGAAGGATTTGTTAAGCAATTTATTGAGAGTGACACTAACCGACCCTTCAATACTGCAATATTACAACCTGGTGATTTTATTGGCCTCTCTACCCTCTTTGGGGATACTCCTTTTATTACCTCTGCAATGGCACTACAACCAGTCGAAGCATGTCTTATTTCATCCGCAGTTTTACGTGATGTCATCACAAAAAACAACATATTAGCATTAAAGCTTATCGAAAGACACTTATCTACTGAACGACATTTGATAGATATCGTGGCTAGATTAAACTACAAACAGATGCCCGGTAAACTGGCTCAAACGCTACTATATCTCAATCAAGACAATTTCTCAGATAAAGATATCTTTGGACTTCTATCACGAAATGATCTGGCGGATTTTGCGGCGATTTCATCAATAAACGTAGTAAAATTGCTACACCAGTTCGAAGACGAGGGGCTCATTAAACTTAATGGAAAAAAGATTAGCATCCTAAATAAAGAGGCTTTAAATGCTATTGCAAAAAACGGATAAGCAAATCCTAAAAGAAGAAAGTTAGACCTCCTTTTTTTGGTTGAAGTAAAAAAGATCTCAGTGAATTATCTACTTTGAGAAGGAGTATGTATAACCAATGATCAAAGAAAAGCCCAGATCAGTTCCCTTCATCTTACGTTCAGCCTCAGAAAAAAGCAGATTTGCCATAACGGGAGAATTATAATCGCTCAGCATTCTCAAATCTGACTTCATTCCTGCCGTGATCTCAACTCCTACATGAATCATATCATTGTTCTTTAATCTGCTACCTCCGATTACCAAATGATATAAATCCCACTCCCTACCCCACAAATTTATACCATCATCAAGATATTCCGGATTGGAATAATTATTAAAATCAGTTCTTAAGGAGCTATAGAGAGAATAGGTGTTTGATACTTTGTAGCGAGTGCCGAGACTTATATTCAACAAAGGCTTATTATATCCTAAAACATCTACAATTGGCAAATATCGGTCGTTTAGAGGAAGAGCTCCAGCAGGATAGATTGTAATTCGAGGGTCAGATGAGAGAATATGGTATTTCGAGATTTGAAAAAAATACTCAGTTGCAAGTTCGATTTTATATCTCTCAGCTTCATAAGACAAACCAAAACCGATAGACAAAGGATGTTTATAATGAATCGCCTTTCGCTCCTGTCTGTCAGAGATAATCAGATTATCAATTTGAGAAGAAGGTACCAATGCTTTTAAACCTCCAACGACGATCTCACTTTGGACATCGGCATCACCATATAAATTAATAGTAGGAGTTGTTATCGTTAGTCCAGCTTTCCATCTTCCCTGCTGCCAAGCCAATCCGAACTTCCAGAGCAATCTCCAATTGACATATAGTAGATCTGTCGAAGTTTTTAACGACATAAGTGTCGCGCTTACATCATTCACCAAACTTAAACCCTCACTTGAAGATCTATAATACTGATACCTGTATGCAGCAATTGTGGAGAGACCAATAGACCAACTTTGGTTCAATTGATGGGCCACCGAGACCATACCCCATTGCTCGTTGAAATCATTACTATAATCAGTAGATCCAATAAACAGCTCATTTCCCGGTTGCGATGGTAAAGCATCATAGTTAGTCACTATCTTTTCATGAAAGAGTAAACGACTATTATAGCGGGTAAACAGACCAACCCCAAGTCGCCATTGTGAACTCTTGGAGATTGGAATCATTCTGGCCAAGACCTGGGGATAAAAAGCATATCTATTATAACCAACATCGTTCTTTTGACCTAGAGCATTCCGAAATTTGGTCATCTGAACTTTATATACATTGGCAGATATTGAGATAGAATTAGAATTGATAAAGCCTATTCGACCCGGGTTATAGAAAACCATTGAATTATCAGTTCCAGATGCAATAACAGCCCCTCCCATCATTGTTGCCTCTCCTCCAAACTGCTCACTCCAGTAATGATAATCTTGTCCGGGGCATAGTTTACTCAACGAGAATAACAGGAATAAACTTATGATCTTAACCAAATAACGAGATTGTCTTCTGCTAATCAATGCTATTTCTAATTTGATTGTTAGTACTATTAAAAAAAGATTCAAGTATACCGTTGTGATATAATTCTAAATTCTTTTATAACGAAGTGTAAATCTACTACCCCTTCCCTCCTGACTAGAGATAATAATCTGGACATCATTTAACCTCATAAACTCGTTCGAAAGCAATAAACCTAATCCTGTTCCCTGTTCTTTTTCAGTACCAGGCGTAGAGACTTTCTCATCAATTTTAAATAAAAGGTCTATCTTTTGTTGAGACATTCCGACTCCATTATCAGTAATCGAGATATCGTGATATTCATCAGTAATCTCATCAGAAATAACAATAACGCTCTTGGGCCATGAGAACTTAATAGCATTTGAGACCAGATTCCGAATCACAAACCTTAACATTCCCTGATCACAGAAGACTATTGCGTTCTCATCAATCTGACATGAAAATGATATCTGTTTAGCTTTAGCGGTATACTCTAGCTGTGTACAAATATCATTTATAATTTGGCCATATTGAAGCATCTCTGGTTTGGATTTAATTTGTCCCATCTGACTTCTTGCCCATTGTAACAAATTATCAAGCAGACTTGCTGCATTTTGTGTAGCTTTAGATATTTCCCCAACCATTTCTAATCTCTCCTGATCAGTATAATCCTTATAGTCTACAGACAGCAGCGATGAAAAACCGATGATGGCATTAAAAGGATTTTTAAGGTCATGGGCAATTATTGAGAAAAATTTATCTTTTGTTCGATTTAGAGCACCTAGCTCTTCAGTTTGGCGCCTCAACTCTTCTGCATTTGATTTTAGAATAATATTTGCCTTTTGTAGTTGTTTTCTTCTCCTTCGTAATAGAATAATAGAAATTAACATCCCTAACACCGATAACACAGCCAGGATAACCACCCACCATTGAAACACAATTATCCTTCTTTGCAGCTCAGTTTTAGTTTTTAGTAATCGGTTTGCCTCATTAACCCCTTTTATCTCATACTTCATCTCAATCTCTTTGGCCATCTGTAGTTTACCTGTTTCAGCCAAAGAATCATCCAGATGAATATAGTTTTTATAGTGTGTTAATGCCTTCGTTTTATCTCCTAAGTTATCATAGACTACAGCATAAAGTCGTTCAATATTACGCAGACTTGAAAAGAGTCTCATTGAATCAGCAACCTTTTCTGCTGCTTGAATAACAGGAAGAGCTTTAATGTATTGCTTTCTATTAATTAACAACTCACCAAGGGAGACCTGAGTATCGACCCAGACAGGGAGTCTTCCGCTAATATGTACAAGCTGAATAGCTTCTCTCAAGATTGCTTCCGCTTTGTTGTAGTCGCCAAGTTTTTCATAAATCTTCCTGACTGATAGAAGCCCGGAGGTCAAAAACTCAGAGAAATCATTGTTTCTACAAATATCAATAGATAAAGAATACCATTTCAAAGCCTCCTTATAATTTGATCTACCCTCAAAAGCCTTTCCAACTCCAAAATAGCCAGAGGCCAGGAATTGAAGATTCTTCGCCTTTTGAGCATTATCTATAGCTAACCTGGAGTATTTCTCAACCAGATCCCAGTCCTCTAACTCTATATAAGCCATAGCAAGGTTGGCTGCGGATCTGCTGATTGCATTTGGATCCCCTCTTTTAAGTTCAAAATCCATTACTTTTTGATGGATTGTTATCTTCTCGGTAATGTATCCCAACCGAGAATAAATCAATGCCAGATTATTGAGGTTTCCAATTATTTCAACGGTATCCTGAATTTTCGAAAATGCATCAATTGCTTCATTTTGCATGCTGATTGCCTCCCTATATCGACCTAACTCACGATATGCAATAGCCGTAATATTTAAAATCTTACCAAGATGATAATCTCCTCCACACTCACGAGCCATCTCAACACCAACTAAGCCAGTCTTAAGCGCTGCATTAAAATCAGCCTTAAGAATAAACAGTGCTGTTTTGTTTCTATAAAACAGCATCCTCTGAAACTTGTTATTTGTAGTCTTCAACAGACTATCAGCCTCATTAACAAACTTATTAGCCAATTTCACATTAGAGTATTTCAACTCCCACGCTAGCTGGTTTACTAATTCCAGCCGTTTGAGCCCCTTTGTCTTTGGTAATTCTCTCTGAAGACTATCTGTGTTAATTGCGTAAAGGGGTAAAAGTCCAAAAAAAGTGAAGAAGAAAAGAAGGATATAGTTTCGCATAAACAGAGTGTTACAAAACAAAAATAACATTCTATTTGATAGAATATATAGATATAAAAAAAAGCGTCTGCTTTTTTTACAGACGCTTACGATTAATCATCAAATGCAAAAGAATTACCTTAAGCCAAAATCATATCCAATATTAGGATCGAAATATTATCTGCTCATTCTGAACATCAATAGTTATAGGCTTATCAGGTTCGATTGATCCGGCAAGAATTAATTTAGAGAGTTGATTCAGTATCTCCCTCTGCATAATTCGTTTTACAGGTCGGGCACCAAATAGCGGATCAAATCCTATTCTGGCTATAAAATCAATTGCACCATCAGTAATTTGTAGTTCAACTCCAGCCTCAGATGCCCTCTTCTGGATTAACTTGAATTGGAGAACTACAACCTCTCTGATTTCTTTATGCGAGAGTGGCGTAAACATAATGATTTCATCTATTCTATTCAGGAACTCTGGCCTCATTGTTCTTTTTAACAGCTGCATGACCTCATTTCGTGTACTTTCAAATGAAGCTTCTGTAATGTCACGACCTTTGTCAACCAAACGTTCCTGAATCAATTGTGAGCCAAGGTTAGAAGTCATAATGATGATAGTATTCTTAAAATCTGCAATTCTGCCTTTATTATCTGTAAGACGGCCATCATCTAAAACCTGCAGAAGAATATTGAACACATCAGGATGAGCCTTTTCGATCTCATCAAGTAATACTACTGAGTATGGTTTTCTTCTAACGGCTTCGGTTAACTGACCACTTTCATCATATCCAACATAACCCGGAGGTGCTCCTATCAGCCTAGAGACACTATGTCTTTCCTGAAATTCAGACATATCTATCCTTACCATACTATTCTCATCATTGAATAGGAAGCCTGCAAGGGCTTTGGCTAACTCGGTCTTTCCTACGCCAGTACTACCAAGGAATATAAAAGATCCTATCGGACGTTTTGAGTCCTGTAAACCAGCTCTGGATCGACGAATTGCATCAGAGACAGCTGTGATAGCATCATCCTGTCCAACAACACGTTTATGCAATTCGGCTTCAAGATTCAACAGCTTTTCTCGCTCACTCTGAAGCATTCGAGTAACAGGAATACCAGTCCATTTTGATACTATTCCGGCAATCTCTTCTGCACCTATCTCCTCATTAATCATTGGAGAGTCTCCCTGTCTTCTAATCAGTTCTTCTTTTAAAGTAATCAAACTCTGCTCTGAAGCTCTGATCTTACCATATCTAAGCTCTGCAACTAACCCATAATCACCGTTACGCTCAGCTTGTTCAGCCTTTAGTTTGTCTTCTTCAATCATGGTTTTAGTAGCTTGGATTCTATCGACAATCTCCTTTTCAGATTGCCATTTAGCCCTAAGGTTATTTCGCTCTTCCTGAAGATTAGCTATTTCATGTTTTAGAAAATCTATTCTATCAGAATCGCCCTCACGTACCATTGCTTCTCGCTCAATCTCCAGCTGTTTAACCTTGCGCTCAATGGTCTCCAACTCTTCAGGTAGGCTATTCATCTCTAATCGTAGTCTGGCAGCAGCCTCATCAACCAGATCAATGGCTTTATCGGGCAGAAACCTATCAGTGATATATCGTTGAGATAACTCTACAGCCGCAACGATAGCCTCGTCCCTGATTCTAACATGATGATGAGCCTCATATCGCTCTTTTAAACCTCTTAGAATTGAAATAGCAGAAATTGTATCAGGTTCATCCACCATTACAATTTGAAACCTTCTTTCCAATGCTTTATCCTTCTCAAAGAACTTCTGATACTCCTTCAAAGTAGTAGCACCTATTGCCCGTAATTCACCACGAGCCAATGCGGGCTTAAGGATATTTGCGGCATCCATTGCTCCCTCACCACCTCCTGCACCAACTAGAGTATGAATCTCGTCAATAAATAGTACAACAGAGCCATCTGACGAGATAACCTCTTTTACCACACTCTTTAATCGCTCCTCAAACTCACCCTTGTATTTGGCTCCTGCTACCAAAGCCCCCATATCTAATGAGAAAATCAACTTTGACTTAAGATTTTCAGGGACATCCCCATTAACAATTCGATGCGCAATACCCTCGGCAATAGCGGTTTTCCCAACACCAGGTTCGCCAATCAAGATAGGGTTATTCTTTGTCCTTCGCGTCAAAATCTGCAAGACCCTCCTGATCTCCTCATCTCGTCCAATCACAGGATCAAGTTTACCCGCACTGGCTAACTCATTCAAGTTCCTTGCATACCGGTTTAAAGAATTATAAGTCTCCTCAGCAGTAGCACTGGTCGCTCCAACACCTTGATTCAACTCAGTAATAGCACTCTCTAAATCTTTCGGTGTTATCCCACTATTCCTAAGCATCTTTCCTATAGAATCATTGCCTTCTGAAAGAGCAAGAAATAGATGTGCAGTGGTAACAAATTCATCCTTTCCCTTGCTTAACTGCTTAAGAGCACTATTTAAAACAACCTGAAGATCACGACTGGCATATACTTCTCCTCCAGACACCTTTGGATATCCTGAAACGATAGCCTCTGCTTGTTTTATTAACAACTGGATATTTACTCCAAGCTTTGAAACTAAAAAGGGAATTACGTTATCGTCAACCTTATGCAGAGCCAATAATAGATGACCCGTCTCTATTTGTCCATTTCCCCCATTAACAGCCATCTGGGTAGCCAACTCTAAAGCTTCCCTTCCTTTAATCGTAAACTGATTCAAATTCATAATTTCTCTCCTTTCAAACTTAACATTATCGATGAGAAAATCCCCATTGATATTTTCAATTTCTAGTTTTCTAACATTACACAAAAAGTGATCCGTGACCCTATTCAGCTGGGAAACAAGACAATTTGACACGAAAATCCATTAAGATCTCTTTAAAATCTGACAACTTGACAACACAGAAATATTATGATAAATGAATAATAAACAGACTGAATTACATTAACTTAGTAAGATTAGAGCCAACAACAAAAACTTAAATACCATAAGCAATGAGAGTTAAAATTATTGAAAACAAATGGGTTCCTCCTTCCAGAAAGTTTCTTGCAATGACCGTCTGGCCATTCATCTTCGTTCGCAAAGATGTCAAAGAGAAAAACACTTCTGCATATATTAAGGTTAACCTCAACCA
Organism: Sphingobacteriia bacterium; assembly: GCA_021286705.1. Classification (GTDB taxonomy): domain Bacteria; phylum Bacteroidota; class Bacteroidia; order Bacteroidales; family TTA-H9; genus JAJTBW01. The sequence continues at coordinate 10,213 of JAJTBW010000049.1, read as the reverse complement.
TGAGATGATTCACATCAAGCAGCAACAGGAGCTTCTGGTAATTCCTTTCTTCTTTCTCTACTTTTTGCTATTTATTCCATATGGTTTTAAATACCGTAAAAACCCATTTGAGGCAGAAGCCTTTGCCAATGAAACCGACAAAAACTACCTATCTAAAAGAAAAAGATACGCATGGACTAAGTATTTATGGCAGGTATAGTAATAAAAAGTGATTATAGGAAAACAGAAAGAGTCGGTAGCTCATGCAGTAGTTTTTTACCTTTGCACCAAAAGCAACTCAGTAAAACGTGAAACTCTGCATAGCTGAAAAACCAAGTGTTGCAAAAGAATTAGCTCAAATTTTAGGAGCCTCACAACGTCGTGATGGTTATTATGAAGGCAATGGATATCTGGTCAGCTGGACTTTTGGTCATCTTTGCACGCTAAAATTACCTGAAGACTATCTTCCTGAGTTGAAACAATGGCGTCTGTCAACACTACCTATCATTCCTCAAAAGTTTCAGGTTAAGTTAATCGAAAACGAAGGCATATCACGTCAATTCAGAACTATTGTTCATCTATTAGAACGTAGCCAAGAGGTGATTAACTGTGGTGACGCTGGCCAAGAGGGAGAGTTAATACAACGGTGGGTTCTGTTGCTTGCAAAGAACAGACTACCTGTAAAACGCTTATGGATTTCATCTTTGACAACACAGGCTATCAAAGAGGGTTTTAATAACCTCAAAGACGGGTCAGCTTTCGACAAACTCTTTTATGCAGGGCATACACGAGCTGTTGGTGATTGGTTATTGGGCATTAATGCAACACGATTATATACTGTAAAATATAGTCAAGGAAGAGGTGTGCTCTCAGTTGGACGAGTGCAGACGCCCACATTAGCACTGATCGTCAAAAGACATCTGGAAATAACCAACTTTGTTCCGGAAGACTATTGGGATTTAAAGACACTATACAGAGAAGTGACCTTTTCAGCACTCTCAGGAAGATTCAACACAGCTGAAGAGGCCAACGATGCTCTAGTCAAGATTAAAGAGTCACTGTTTACTATCACCTCCTTTGAGAAGAAAAAAGGCTCAGAAGCCCCATTAAGGTTATTTGATCTGACTTCACTTCAGGTTGAATGCAATAAAAAATTTGGTTTTACAGCCGAACAGACCTTAAATCTGGTTCAACAACTCTATGAGAAGAAACAGGTAACCTACCCACGTGTAGATACAACCTACTTACCATCTGATATCTATCCTAAAATACCCTCTATTCTGTCATCTCTTACACCTTATCATGAGTTTACAGAGCCATTACTTGAGTCAAAAATTAAGAAAAGCAAGAAAGTCTTTGATGATTCAAAAGTAACCGACCATCATGCGATCATCCCAACCGGAGAATTCAATGGAGGTATAATGACAGGCAATGAGAAAAAGGTTTTTGACATTATCGCTCGACGATTTATAGCTGCATTTTATCCTGATTGTATCGTCTCTAATACTACCGTTATAGGCGAAGCGGCAAATATTCCGTTTAAAGCAACGGGTAAACAGATTTTAGAAGATGGCTGGAGAGTTTTATATAAGAAACAAGCAAAAAGTGAAACAGATGGATCTTCAAATGAAACAACAGATGAGGCAGAAAAAGAGGATAGTGATCAAATAATGCCGGTTTTCGAAAAAGGAGAATCAGGACCACATGAACCGGGAATCCAACAGAAGCAGACTCAACCGCCTAAACCATACACTGAGGCCACCCTACTCAGAGCCATGGAAACTGCAGGAAAACAGGTTGACGATGATGAATTGAGAGATGCACTAAAAGACAATGGAATTGGACGCCCCTCTACCAGAGCTGCTATCATTGAGACACTCTTTAAAAGAAATTATATTCGTCGTGTCAGAAAGAACCTTGAGCCGACCATTACCGGAATCCAGCTAATTGAAACCATTGGCAACGAACTATTAAAATCAGTGGAACTTACAGGTCAATGGGAGAAAAAGCTCAGAGAGATCGAGAAAGGGGTTTATGAAGCCTCCAATTTTGTGGAGGAGATGAAACAGATGGTTTATAGCCTTGTACACGAGGTAACAACTGATTATCATCGATCTTCAATAGAAATAGAAAAGCAGGAGGATAAATCGGCAGAGAGTACATCTAAAAAGAAAAAAGAGGACAAAAAAGAGAAGGAAACCCCAGTTGAGAGGAAAAAAAAGTCCTCATCAAAACAAGAGCCTCCTTCATTGACTTGTCCACAATGTGGTAAAGGAACATTACTAAAGGGTCGCGAGGCATTTGGATGTAGCCAATGGAAAGAAGGGTGTTCCTTCAAGATTCCATTCGAGACGTTATCAACCCTTAACGGTGAATCACTGGAAGCCTCACTAACCAAATTTCTTAAGAACAGAAAATCAGATTAACAATCAGGATTGTTTTTCTTAACACTTGGAATAGTGTAGTTTGAAGAGACACTGGCTTTTGTAGCCTTAATCATAACCTTCATACCAATCTCGTCATTAATAAATTTGTCTTTAAGGTTATCAAAGAACTTACGACTACCGTATTTAATTTTCCACTCTGAGCGATCGATAATAAACTTAACGGAGGTAGCAGAAACAGAACCAGCAGCTTCATCAACCACGATATTAGCCTTAAACTGAATTGCTCTGGAGATATTCTTTATAGTTAGATTTCCGGAAACAATGGAATTAGCACTTACACCATCAAGATTTTCAGGCTGAGGGAGTGTTTCGACCTTAGTAATCTCAAATTTCGCAGTTGGAAAAGAATCTACTGCAAAGAAATCAGGTGACATTAAGTGCCCAACGAGTTTCTTATTATACTCAGGATCCGTCAAGTCAGTATTCTTGATACTTTTCATATCAATCAGGAATGACCCACCTACAATTTGACCCTTATCAACATTAACAGTTCCTGACTGGATGGCAATGGTTCCAACATGGCTACCACCAGGCTTAGTACCTTCCCAATCAATAACTGATGTCGAGATATTTGCATTGTATTGAACTCCGGCGGCAGAAATGACTGCCTCAGGATTTGATGAATTGGCTTTCTCACCAGAAGGCCCACAACTAGCTAAAATTAGGATTATTGAGAAAAATCCTAGGACTTTTATGCTTTTAGTCATATTATTAAATTTAAATGATTGTTCTATAAACAGATGAGACAATCAATTGTTCAGTAGAAGCTAACTACCTTTTCGCTACATTTGCCATATGTTGATATTTCAGGAAATTGACCGCCCAATAAACTTTAAGACCAAATAATAAATTAAGCCAATGAACTTTCTAACATTTAGGAGCCGGATTATTGCATTGCTAACCATTCTATTTCTGGGAAGTATAACGTACAGCTATGGACAATCGGCCACAAAACCCAAAGAACAAAACTGTTATTCAGTATTAGTCGGTAAAGGAGCCTCTTATGATGGCTCGGTAATGTTAGCTCATAACGAAGATGATTTTGGAGACCAGTTGTTTAACTGGATCGTTGTTCCTAAGCTAGCTCACAATAAGAACGAAAAATTCACAACATTACAAGGAGCAAAAATAGCTGAACCCGACACCACATATCGATATATCTGGCTTGATATGCCAGGAATGGCTTTCTCAGACTCCTACATGAATGAAAATGGTGTAACCATAGTATCTAATAGCTGCCCTTCGCGTGAGGATAAACCTGATCTCACATCTGGCGGATTGACATGGGAGCTACGCCAGTTGATGGCGCAGAGAGCAAAGAGTGCAAGACATGCAGTAAAAATTGCAAGTCAGCTTATTTCTGAGTTCGGATACGCTGCTTCCGGTCGTACTTACAGCATTGCTGACCCAAGTGAAGCCTGGATGTTATCGGTAGTCAATGGTAAACATTTCGTTGCACTTCGCATACCTGACGACCATATCGCTGTAATCCCAAACTACTATACAATTACTGAAGTTAACCTCTCTGACACGGCAAACTGTATTGCATCACCCGATTTACTCACCTATGCACAAAACAGAGGTTGGTATGATCCTTCAAAACAAGGATTCAACTTCCGTGAAGCATATGGAAACCCGGATGCTTTAAATCATCCGGAGAACATTATGAGAATGTGGATTGGTGTTAACTCCTTACAGACAAGACAATTCTCACCAGAAGAACCTTTCCCCTGGTCATTTAAGCCTTCTGATCAGGTGACCATTGAAAAACTATCCACTCTTCTATCAAATCACTACGAAAACACCTCTTTTGATCATACGAATGGATATCAGACGGGTAATCCTCACGAAAATGATCCATCAACAGTTTGTGCAACTCACAACCAATATGGGTTTATTGCCCAACTGCGTAATTGGATGCCTACCGATGTAGGTTGTTTATGGTGGATTGCTCCCAGACGTCCATGCCTGCAACCATTTACCCCGCTTTACGCTGGACTGACCTCCTTTCCTGAGAGATTCTCGATGTACAACTATAAAGAGGCTATTAAACATCATTTCGACGATATCGAATCAATGAGAGCTGTAGCACCCAACCATATCTACTATGATTTCTTCGATCTGACAGCCTATGGCGACTCAATCTCATACATAAAAGCCTTACGAAAAAGGGTATCTGAGAAAGACAATCTATTTAGAACATACTTGAAAAAACAAGAGAAATTTGAATTAGAGACCCTGGCGTTATGGGTTAGAGATCGAGAAGCGGCAAGGAAGAGACTTACTGAGTATAGTGTAGAAGGTATTGAAAAATCAGCCGCTTCATCAGTAGAGACATTAAAATCCCTAAAAAACTAACTGATCATGAGAAAAGTTCTTGTAAAAATCGCACAAATACTGCCGTTGATTTTAGTAATCCTATGGTCATGCAAGGAAAAACCTAAAAAAGAGATGTCCATTCTTCACCAACGGCCAAAAGAGTATAAAACACTTACTGATTATGTAGATCCTTTTATTGGTACCGGAGGTCACGGCCATACGTATCCGGGAGCTACCTGCCCATTTGGATTGGTTCAATTAAGCCCTGATACCCGTTTAGACGGTTGGGATGGATGCTCAGGATACCACTATTCCGATTCGCTCATCTATGGCTTCTCCCATACACATTTGAGTGGCACGGGATGCCTTGATTATGGAGATATTCTATTGATGCCTTTCAGCAACATTGAAAGGAGTGATTTTAATACCGCTCATGAACTGGCTGCTCCGTTTAAACATCAGGATGAATTAGCCCGGCCAGGTTACTATAAAGTAACTTTGCAGGATAGAGGGGTTATTGCTGAACTCACTGCGACGCCAAGAGTTGGAGTACATAAATACACCTACACCACGAAAGAAAAGAGAGGGCTACTGATTGATCTTCAACATAGAGATGAGGTTCTTGCTTCCTCTCTTGAGATAACCGGTACGAATGAGATCTCTGGTATGCGTCGTTCAAGAGCATGGGCAAATGATCAACACACCTATTTCGTGGCACAATTCTCAGCCCCCATTGAATCTGTTGACATTTATAAGAACGATACCCTAATCACTGGAAAGAATATCAAGAATGCAGAAGGAAAAAATCTTCACGCATTAATCAGATTCAAAGATCTACCCGGGGATAGTTTAATTGTTAAGGTCGGCATTTCAGGAACAGATATACAAGGTGCCCGCAATAATCTAATGAAAGAGGCAATAGACAAATCTTTTAGTCAGATAAAGAGCGAGGCCGATCAGATTTGGGAAAAAGAACTCTCATGTATAAAAACAGAAGGAGGAACAAAAGAACAAAACATTGTCTTCTATACTGCACTATATCACATGTACAGCGCACCCAATGTATGGAGTGATGTTGACGGTCGTTACAGAGGTATGGATAATGATATCCACAAAGCAGATAGCAATGAACAGTATACCGTCTTCTCACTATGGGATACCTATCGTGCGGCTCATCCCCTATATACCCTCTTTCAGCCTAAAAGAACTTATGCTTTTATTAATACATTTCTGCGTCAATACAAAGAGAGTGGTAGGCTTCCTGTTTGGGAACTCTCTGCGAATGAAACAAATTGTATGATCGGTAATCATGCAATTCCTGTAATAGTAGATGCTTGGGCTAAAGACTACACCTCCTTTGATCAAAATCTCGCAATGGAGGCAATGGTAAAAAGTGCCGATATGGATCATTTTGGATTAAATGCCTACAAAAAGTATGGGTTCATTCCAGCTGATGAGGAGGGCGAATCAGTTTCAAAGACTCTTGAATATGCGTATGACGACTGGTGCATTTCACGATTTGCACTCGCCAGAGATGACTATGAAACATTTCAGCGTTTCAACAATAGGGCACAGAGTTATAAAAATCTCTTTGATCCCTCTACAGGATTTTTCAGAGCTCGAGTAAATAACCAGTGGTTCTCTCCTTTTGACCCTACGGAAGTAAATTTCAATTACACTGAAGCCAACGCATGGCAGTATTCAATGGCTGTACCCTTTGATTTAGAGACCTTAATTCAAATGCATGGAGGGTCAGAAAACTTTGAAAAGATGCTTGACAAACTTTTCACTACAGATTCAAAAATGTCAGGAAGAGAACAGGCTGATATTACTGGATTAATAGGGCAATATGCTCAGGGGAACGAACCTAGTCACCATATGGCCTACCTCTATAATTTCATAGGAAAGCCTGAAAAGACGCAACAACTGGTCAGGAAAATAATGGACGAGTTTTATACTATTTATCCGGATGGTCTAATAGGAAATGAAGATTGCGGTCAGATGTCTGCATGGCTTGTGGCTAGCGCGATGGGATTCTATCCTGTATTACCCGGGACAAACGCATGGGTACTTGGATCACCTTGGTTCCCAAAAGTAACATTAAACCTTCCATCAGGGAAAAAGTTTGTTATCAAAGCTGAAAATCAAAGCAAAGAGAACATATACATTGCATCTGCCAGACTTAATGGCGATGATTATACCCGTAACTGGATTAACAACCAGACCCTGATTGAAGATGGGGAATTAATTCTGGCAATGACTAACCAGAAAGGAAACAAATGGGGTACTGCAGAATCAGATTGCCAACCTTCAAGAATCTGGGAGGGACTTATTGAGCCAGTTCCTGTGATAACTAAAGGGAAAGGAGCCTTTAAAGGCTCAACAACAATAGAGCTCAGTTCTCCCGGTAAACCTAAGGCAATTTACTACACACTCGACGGCTCAACTCCAACCATTAAATCTACACTTTATACCAAGCCCTTTGCCATCAATAAAACAACTTCAGTAAAAGCCATTGCAATTAGTGCCAATGGAACGGTAAGTGGTATTATGGAATCACAGTTCAATCTAATCCCTCATAACAACCTATTAACACTCCAGACAAAATATCAGCCACAATATGCAGCAGGAGGAGATTCCGCATTAGCCGATGGTTTAAAAGGCGGTAAAAACTTTAAAACAGGCAGATGGCAGGGATTTGAAGGCACTGATGTCAAAGCAGTAATGGATCTTCAAGAGATCAAACCGATCAATAAAGTTTCTGTTGGGTTTTTACAGGATCAAGGTGCTTGGGTGTTTTACCCAAAAGAGGTAATCTTCTTTGCATCTTCCGATGGCAAAAACTTCTCTCCAATAGGAACTGTCGCAGCACCAGCTCCACGAGAAGCAGATGGGGTAATGATTTTCGATTACATGGTTCAGCCAAAAAACACGAAGGCTCGCTATATCTCATTTAAGGCTGTCAATGGCGGTGTTTGCCCCGATTGGCACCCTGGAAAAGGTGGTAAAACATGGATAATGGCTGACGAGTTTGTAATTGAGTAAGTGAACTAAATTAATCGCTAGGAGAAATAAAAACACCTAGTTGATTTTAATCTTAGGAGCAGAATTTACTCAACCAACCATAAATAAAAAAGCCGCCTCATAAAGAGGCGGCTTTTTTATTTATGGTTCAAGAATCAACTAGCGAACAACTTGTAGTTGGCGACCTTTAGTTACTTGACCATTTGATCTAACTCTCCAGAAATAAGTTCCAGAGGCTAAATTTGAAACGTCTAATTTTACAACTGAAAGACCATTTACATTCTGAACAGCCACGACTCCACCGTTAGCATTTAACACCTCAACTACAGCGTCACGGGTCTCACCAGAGATGGGTAGTAAAGTAAATGAGTTTGCCGGATTAGGATAGCAGTTACCAGTCAAAATTGAGTTAGCTGCTTTATCAAAATCAATACCTACCATATCACCAGTTAACCAGATACGACTAATGCTAATAATCTGATTACGGATTGTTACGTCATTAAGCATCTCTAAACCAATACCAAAATAGATGGCACGGTATTTATCAGTCTCACATTTAGTAACTGACTTTTTCGTATCATTCAAATAATGGAAAACATAGTCAGCACCAGTTTTAGGCTTAATAACATCTGGATACATGTTTCCTGAATAACGGTCAACAATAGTCGTCTGAGGTACTGCACCATACACTGGATCAGCAGTGTTAGCTGTCAGTTTATTATTAGAAGAACTTCCATCGTCTACAAACTCGGTAAGAAGGTAATTGGTATAGAAATTACGGGTAACATCTGTTCCATTCGAACCATCAGCACCACTCATTATGTCCCATCCAATATCCTGACCAGCGATAAGAACATTATGACCAGCATCCATAAAGGCCATCAGGGCAGTTGCTTGGTTATCAGTTAATGCAGGGAACGTCCAGGCAATATTCATATAAACATTGAAGACATCCTTAAACGCTGCATCGGTAACCATATCAGCAAATACATCAGCATTTGTTACGGCATAGGAAGTAATACCAGAAGCACCAAGACCATCAAGATAAGCATCCTGCCAAGTAGTTGACTCAGGGCCACCTGTTCCATTAACTACCAGGTCTGTTACACCACTTACAACATATACCTTATTGTATTGAACCGGTGCATTAGGATTACTTAATGACTTCATAGTTATAGTATACTCTGGAAGAGCAGCAGAGGCACCAGGGGTTACTGTAATAGAGATAGGCTTTGCTACACCTTTTTCAAGATTGATTGTAGCTGTTCCTGTGTAGGTTGTACCATCAACTATAAATGAAGCAGCCCAGTCAGCAGGTGAATTTGGAGAAGTCAGGCTAATCTCAAATGCTGTAGAACCTGCAACATTACTATGTAAGTTTGTATTAAAGGTAACTGGTACAGTAGCAAGACTACGCATAACTTTAACGGCAGGAGTTTCAATGCTGCCGATGTACATATTTGTACCGCCTATAGCATAGACAACATCGCCAGAAAGGATCTCTTGATGATCTTTAGTAACAAAAACGGCAACCTGCATATCTTCAACGAGAGCAGGGATACTTCTATAACTATCGGGAACAATATAAGTATACTGTTTAGTAATCAAGGTTCCGGCAGTTACAGGAGTTACGGCATCACCCCATTGACCAGTGATCAAATAACGGAGCATGTGCATGTGACGATAGTTATTCCCTGCACCACCACTACTTTGAGGGCCGTAGATGCTGTCCTGTAAAAGAGCAACATTGATATAGTTGGTTCCAGCAGGGCCATCGGCTGTATAATAGAGCTCAACATCAATAGTTAATTGACGTGTAGCTGCATCATAAGAACTTTGAATTCCAACATTTACAGGTGAGTCTTCTCCCATAATCTGTTTGCAGCTGGATTTCCAAGCACTTCTTGATAAGGCAGTATTGCTCCCGGTAAATACATGACGATTAACCGTACCAGATGGGTAACCGGTTAAACCTGTTTGACCAGCTAAAGCATCGCCAAACTCAGTTCTGTAATCAGGCTCGCCTGCACTAGGTGTTGAATAAGAGCCCTGGTGTATTGCTATGACAACAGCTTTTCCAGGATTCTCTTCTAAGATCTCAGCAGCAATTTTATGGCCGTCTGGGCAGTAGCCACAATGAATACCTGTGTACTCCTCAAGGATAGCATGTTTTTTAGTTACCTCTGTGGTAACCAGAGTCTGTGCCATACCCATTGAGCATAGCGCAAAAAACATAAAAGGTAAAATTAAACGTTTCATCAGATAAACTTTGGTTTGTAAATAGGTTAAGAGACAGATTTTCTCTATAGTTCGTCAAAGATGCAAATTTTAATTAAAGTATAGATCGATTTAGCTCAGTAATTCAATTTTATGAGTAAAAAAAGCTGACAAAGTATGTTTCAAAAAAAACACAACTTATATACAAAGGTTGCAACAAAGGCTAC
>JAJTBW010000262.1 GCA_021286705.1 Sphingobacteriia bacterium | reverse complement strand
ACAATTTTATTTTTTAGAAGGTATAACTTGTTCTGGAAGGTCCTCGTCAAAAGGTATGTCATATAGACTACAACCTGAAAATTTTATATTTGATGTTGGTGCTACTGGTATAATTCCAAAAGATAGTCTTCCGCTGAATTTTTATTTAGGATATTTAAACACTAAGTTAATTGCCTACATTATTAACTGTTTAAATCCTACAGTTAACACATCAGAAGGTGACGTAAGAAGAATACCATTTGTTGAGCCAACTAAGGATCAAATTGGTATTGTTGCCCGAGTTGTAGAAAAGAACATTAAAAATAAAAAGGATATTTATAGATACTCCCTTCTTGATATTAATAAATCAAATGAAATTCTTATAAATTTTTCAGGATTAACGCCAAGAGATAGGGTCAAGTCGTATTTAGATTTTGAGAATTGCTTGCACACTGAAATTCTTATTAATGAAGCATTCATAAACAAGGTTATCTTCAAAATATACAACTTATCTCCTGATGATGAGTTAATGATTTTAAATAGTGAAGGATTGCCAGTTGGAGATTATCCAGTTTTAAAAGAAGCGAAAGATGCATTTTTAGGTCAATTACAAAACCCTTTAACAGAAGTATCAGAACATATTGTAAACATAGCGGTAACTACTTTTGATGAGCAACAAATCAGAGAAATCAAAGAAGGTTTCTCTACGCTTTACCAAAGTAATAATGATCTGGAAGAATTTTGCATCCGCCATCAGGTTAATCCCATCAATGTATGGTATTGGTTTAGAGAAACCAACACCGTGCCAGCAGCAAGAGCATCCGAAATAGCTTTAGAGTTTTTAGCAGATGCCATTCGTACCCTTTTGCTGCAAGATGATGATAGCATTATTCCATTAGTAGGCTTACCGGGCGAAGAAGCTCTAAGCCAACGCCTAGAGCAGCATTGTTTACAAAATGGCTTCACCGCAGCGCAGTATATGCAGTTAGATAGTTTGTTGGGGCGTTCAATAAATGAATATTTGGAGCATCATTTCTTCAACCAATTAAGCAACCACCTCAACTTGTTTATGTACCTGCCCAAAACACCATTTATCTGGCATCTGAGCAGTGGGCAACATCAAGGCTTTGAAGCGTATATCTTAATCTATAAATGGAACAGAGATAGCCTATTTAAGCTCAAATCGCAGTACATCAGCCAAAGAGTACAAAACCTGGAGTACCGCCAAATACAGTTGCAAGATATCAACACCGCACAAGCCCAAACAGAGAAAGAAAAAATCCGTTTGCAACTACACGAAATAGAAACCTTCAAAACCAAAATAGATGAACTCATAGCCGAAGGCTACGACCCCAAACTGGATGATGGTGTAGGCAAAAACATTGCCCCCCTGCAAAAGAAAGGATTGCTTAGAGCAGAAGTGTTGAAGTCTGCCGGTAGGAACTCACAATTAGAAAAATACTTAAATGCGGATTGGTAATGAAAATTTGCAGTATTAAAATAGAGAACTTCAAAGCATTTAGAGAAGTTGTAATGCCTTTTAATCCCAATTTCAATGTGATAATTGGGGAAAACAATATTGGCAAGACCACACTTTTTGAAGCTATTCATCTTTGGATGCTGGGATACAAAAGCTTAATTCAATCAAACGGCAAAACATTCTATGGAAGAAATACTCCAAGGTATATTCCATTTGACAGATTGTATTTCCTAAGAATGACCAGTATTGATGATGTATTTCACAGTAACAATAAAACCGCCAGTATCACGCTTAATATTTTACTTGAAGAAATTGTTTATTCCCTGAAAATAAAGTTTGAAAAACCAGCTTCAATGGACTTTTATTTAAGGGTTAAGTACGAAGGTACTGACTTCCAATCATTAAGTGAAAAATTAAGAGAACAGGGTTTAAATTTATCAAACTCAATTTTTATCTATCACACAAGACCCGTATTTAACACCATAAAAAATGAGCCATTTTACAACAATGCTCAATTAATGAAGAAAATATCATTAGGTAAATCTTATGACGTAATCAGAAATAAAATATTAAAAGGTGATCCATCAGAAAGACGTTTTCTTAGGTTACAAGAACGAATAACAAGAGTATTTGGCTGTCAGGTTAAGATACGGTTTAAAAACAAGAATTTACAAGATGAAGAATTTGTTAGAATAACTATTCAAAGTGATGATTCAAAGGAAGTAGATATATCATTAGTTGGAAGCGGAATACTCCAGGTCATTGACATATTCTCAACATTAGAGTTTATAAATAGGATAGAAAGATGTTTAAATATTTTACTTATTGACGAACCCGATTCACATATCCACTCTAATTTACAAGCTTCCTTAATAGATGAACTAAGATTAGATGCTAATAACCAGCATTTCATTATAACCCATAATGAGCGTTTGATAAACAAAGCCCAAGAAGGTGAATTACTTTACATCAACAGAGCAAGTTTAGAAAACGGAAGGGTAAATCCAATTTCAACGAACAACTACAATAGCGTTACTGCTGAACTTGCCTCAAAGATGTTTAGCTTGAGTGAACTTGAACGAAGTAAGATAATTGTAATTACAGAAGGTAAAACAGACAAAAGGCTTCTTGAGATCGCTTGGAGTAAACTTAATCCAGATAGTGAGTGTCCATTTAAATTTATTAGTTCAGGCATTCAAATAGATGAGAATACAAGAACTGGTAATGCGGATAGTGTAAGAAGAACCATTGAAACCTTATCAACCTTCTTTTCAGATTTACATATTGTTGGATTGTTTGATAACGACAGGGAAGGCTATGAGCAGTTTAAGGGTCTTCGGCAAGGTGTTTTTGAACCACATAACTTAGTTCAAAATCATAGAAAACATTTAGATAAGAATATTTATGGAATTGTACTTCCAGTTCCGGGTTTTAGAGCAAATTACATAAATCCCGATAGTTTCACACAGCGATATTTTGTCATTGAGCACTATTTCCCTGATGAGATATTGCAACTTAACACTATGATCGGAGAATCGATTCTTCCTGATGTGCAAATATTTGAAATTAAAGGCGACAAGAATCTCTTCTCTCGGGTTGTTGAAAATTTAGAATCGGATAAGTTTTCAAATTTCACTTTATTGTTTGAAACAATCGAACAACTTTTTAACTAGCAAATATGACAGATAATTGGATTATACAAGATATAGAAAAACACATTGCACACCGCAATAGAGTGGTCTTAATAGACCCATCAGGTGAGTTTGCCTACTTATTGCCCTTCATTGAAAAGCAACACTACACTATACTCAAAACCGAAACTTCCAATAAAGAAGAATGGCAGCGTATAAAGGAAGAATTGATGCTACGCTATCAAGCAGAGAGTAAGCACAAAGCTGAAAAAGTAGTTTTTTATGTTACCCGCCCTAAAACAGAATTGAGTTTTTTATTTGACTATTGCTTCACTCACGGTTGTGTTGATTTAACCAATCCTGTGGAGTGGTTACGTAAGAAACTATTCACCAACACAGGGCATCAAATTACATTGGAAAACCCAATGCTACTAACAGCGGCCAAATTGGGTATCGGCAAAGACCTTGCTTGGTGGAAAAAGATATTGCAAAATTTGGAAGAATTGGTTTCCATCGAAGATGAGTTAGTTCCTTTTCTAAGCAGTCCTGAAGATTTTTTCAAAGACAAAGAAGCAGATGTTAAAAGGCTCTTTGAGGAAAAATTGTTTGAACTAATCGGACAGACATATCGCAAAGTACCTGCCAAAACATTAGCAACAGAAGTAGTCAAA
>JAJTBW010000048.1 GCA_021286705.1 Sphingobacteriia bacterium | reverse complement strand
GGAGAGGATAGGGAGAGGATAGGGAGAGGCATAAGAGCTAGAGTCGAGGAGAACATGAGCTGGAGTCGATAAGAACAAGAGGGATACAAAGGAAACAGTGGTTTCGACTCCGCTAAGGCAACGACATGGTGGTTGAGCGAAGTCGAAACCACTGTATTAATGACATCAGGATTTGAATACGGTTGAAAGAACAAAGCACTTTCAATAAACAGCAACGTTTTCTTATCTTTGCAACAATCCAACTGTCAATGGTAAAAAATACAATTTCTACAGCCTGGAAAGGTGCGTTAGCAATCAGTTTCTCAGCTATCTTATGGGGATTAGACGGTGTAGTTTTAACACCTAACTTACACACGTTAGATGTATTCTTTGTAGTTTTAATGTTGCATGCAATCCCATTTGGTTTAATGAGTATTTTCTTACCTAGAGAGTTTAGAGCAATTTTTCAATTTTCTCCTAAAGAACTCTTTGCCCTCTTTTTAGCTTCTCTTTTAGGTGGAGCCGCCGGCACTATTTTCATAGTGAAAGCCCTATTTATAATAGATTTCCAGCCATTCACCATTGTAATTCTATTACAAAAGCTTCAACCAGTATTTGCCATAACCTTGGCCGCGATTCTTTTAAAAGAAAAACCTGGTAGTAAGTTTCTGCTATGGGCAGGCTTAGCAATCTCTGCAGGCTATTTCCTTACTTTTGGGTTAAATGCACCAAATTTTAATGCCAACTCAACGACCTTAGTTGCGGCTCTCTTTAGTCTGGCTGCCGCATTTTCTTTTGGATCGAGTACTGTTTTAAGTAAAATGGCATTACAAAAAATAGACTTTGTCACGGCAACTTTCTATAGATATGGTTTCACGACACTAATAATGCTCATCACAGTAGCATTCATTGGAAAATTCTCAACGTTCCATCAGGTAACAGATTTTCAATGGATAATTTTCCTCATTATTGCAGTAACAACCGGGTCAGGAGCAATTATGCTCTACTATTACGGCCTGAAGAAAGTTAAGGCAATAGTTGCTACTATCTGCGAACTCTTTTTCCCCCTTTCAGGTATTTTATTCGATTATCTGTTCTATGGACATCAACTCACATACGTACAGTGGATCAGTGCAGCTATCATGGTATTCTCCATTCTAATGCTTAACAAAAGACCAAAATCAGTTGACAATGCAGAATGATGATAATAGTAAGATTGTTGATTTTCTCAGAGGCTATTATCTTTTCGAGGCAATAACAGAAGATCAAAGAGAGCAGATTGCCGCTCATTCTTCACTTATTAGCTTAAATGTTGGTGAAACTCTGTTCTATCAAGGCTCATTAGGTGAGTCATTTTATATAATAATAGAAGGTACTGTAAAGGTTCATATCGGACCACATGTATTCTCAACCATGCATGCAGGTGATTCTTTCGGAGAACTTTCCTTATTAGATAACCAAACGCGCTCTGCCTCAGTAACTGCCATAGAGAAAACAAGCCTGATCGAGATAGTCAAAGAAGAATTCAATAGACTTCTGGGCATCGGTACTGATTTTGCTCAAGCCATGCTTAGGCTCATGGTTAAACGTAACCGCACCATGAATCACTTGGAGAATCAACTCGCTGAGAGTCATCAAAAGATTCTACACCAAAATGATGAAATCGAACAAAGGAATGAAGAGCTAAAACAGCAGCAAGAAACACTGAAAAAGCTCAATCAAGAGCTGCTGAGTTTGAATGCTGAAAAAAATAATATCATTGATTTAGTAGCTCACGATCTTCGAAATCCACTGACTAGTAGTCTTTGTATGACTGAAATGTTGTTGAGCCAAACTGAATCTAACGACCAAAGCGAGGCAATAGAACTAATTCACAACTCATTAACAAGGATGAAGAATATTGTTAATCAGGTGTTGAATGTTGAAGTAATTGAATCAGGAAAATTAAATGTAAACATAATTGAAACCAGAGTTGACAAAGTCTTACACCAGGTTTCTCTCTCACTTCAACCCATTGCTCAACAAAAAGAGATTGTTATTCTCAATCTCTTTGAGAGTGTCTCTATGTTAACTGATGCAAATTTAATAGCCCAAATTGCAGAGAATCTGCTTAGCAATGCTATTAAATACTCGCCGTTTGGTTCAATTGTAAGCATAAGCCTTCACAAATCTGGAGATCTCATTAAGATGGAAGTCTCTGATAACGGCCCTGGGATTGCTCAAGAGGATGCTAAAAAGCTATTCAGTCGATATTCTAGGACTAAAAATGACCCTACAGCAGGAGAGAGCTCTGTTGGTCTTGGGCTTTCTATTGTTCACCGTTATGTTACAGCCCTTGGTGGTGAAGTGTGGTGTGAAAGTACCCCGGGAAAAGGAAGCCACTTTATTGTCCTTTTCAAAGATTAGTATAAACATCTGATAAGATCCTAACTACATAAAAAAAGGCTCTCAATTCCTTGAGAGCCTTTTTGATATTTCCAACACTTCTTATTTATTAATAAGAGCGTCCATCTCTTTAACCTTATCGAACATGCTCTTTCTTGCATAGATCTCTTTAAGGGTCAAGATAGTACTTCTATCATTTGGAGATATTGTATGAGCTTTCTCCAGATATGGAAGTGCCTTTTCAAGGTATGAATCAGCCTGAGTTTTAAATGCTTCAAACTCTTTTACTTTATCAAGAGGAAGTTTATTAGCATCAGCCATTAAAGAAGCAGCTTTATTAACAAATAATGCACCAAGGTTATAAACAGCATCAAAATGATTAGGATCAATAGCAAGAACCTTAGTGTATGACTTTTCAGCCTCTTCAACATTGCCCATCTGGTCGTACTGAGCACCGATAGCAAAGAGAATTGTTACATTATTTGGATCCTTCTGAACAGCACTCTGCAAATTGGCCATAGCCTTATCAATTTTCTTAGTGCTAAGGAATACGTTTGTCTCAGCAATAAGAACTTGGAAGTTATCTGGATATAGTGAACGTCCTTTAGCAGCTGCATCAAGAGCAGCAGTAGTATCACCACACTGTAATAAGGTTGCAGGATAAGAAGCATAAACGGCGGCTGAAGGGCCATTCTCTTTTAAAAGTTTCTCATAAATCTGTCTTGCCATCTTAGGCTCATTTGCCTGATTAGCAGCAACAGCAGCATTAATTAAAGCATTAGTATCAGCTCCAAAGAACATCTCTTTTAATTCAGAGGTTCTTAGGAAGGCTTCTGCAGCAACTTTGTAATTATTATTTTTATATGCCTCAATACCTTGGTTATAGGTGGTATTTGCTATGAAATCCATCTGTTGAATAATCTCCAGTTTGTAATCATTTGCATCTGGTAACGACATTGCTTTCTTGTAGGAGTCGATAGCAACTTCTAATGGTTTATCAGAAAGCTTAACATAATCAGGATTCTGACTTTGAGCGATTGCCAAATAGATATTACCTCTAAAGAACCATGTTTTAGCTTCATTCATGGTCTTTTCATGGGTAGTTGTTGGCTCAATATACTCAACTGCTTTATCTAACTTACCTTTTTTTAGATAGTTAAAAGCACTTGTCCGATTTGAGGTTTGAGCAAATGCAAAAACTACTGTCATTGCGAAAATGCCCATTAAAATGATTTTCTTCATACGAAATTGGTTTAAACAGTCTTTTAGTTTATGGATTTGGTGTTTTGCAAAAAAATCTAATTCAAATACTATGCCTAAATTTATTCTTCACTCTTAGTATCAGATGAATCCAAGAATTCCTCCTCTCCCAGATTGTTTTCTAAGTCAATTACATCAGTGGCAAACTCATCTTCTATAACCTCAGGTTCAGCATCAACACGTGTAATAGCTGCAATGGCATCCTTACCCTTAATGTTAATCAACTTGACCCCTTGAGTTGCTCTACCTTGTGTTCTTAACTCAGTTACTGACATTCTGATCATGATTCCAGATTTATTGATAATCATAAGATCATGCTGGTCGGTTACACTCGTAATAGCTATCAAATCACCCGTTTTATCAGTAATGCTCAAGGTTTTAACCCCTTTACCACCCCTGTTGGTTTCACGGTAATCCTCAATATTAGTACGTTTTCCGTAACCATTCTCAGAAACTACAAGGATATCATACTCGTTTGATTCAAGACAAACCATACCGACAACCTCATCATTTTCATTAGCAAGTGAGACCCCTTTCACACCGGTAGCAGTTCTACCCATAGGTCTGACACGATCTTCACTAAATCGAATGGCTCGTCCCGATTTTAAGCCCAATACAATCACATTTGATCCATTGGTTAATCTTGCCTCAAGCAGTGTATCATTATCCTTAATGTTTATTGCTATGATTCCATTCTGTCGTGGACGACTATACGCTTCGAGGGAAGTTTTCTTAATAACACCTTTACGAGTACCTAAGATGATATAATTGTTCTCTATATACTCTTTATCAGTGATGCTAAGGATATTAATATAAGCTCTTACCTTATCATCAGGATCGATATTCAGGATATTCTGAATTGCTCTTCCTTTGGATGTCTTTGAACCTTCAGGAATCTCAAACACACGTAACCAGAATACTTTACCCTTCTCTGTGAAGAGTAGTAAGTAATTGTGCATGGTGGCCGTGAAGAGGTGCTCTACAAAGTCCTCATCTCTGATATCACTTGCCTTTGAGCCTCTGCCACCACGAGCCTGGGTTCTATATTCACTAAGTAACGTTCTCTTTATATAACCTAAGTGCGAGATGGTTATGACCATCATATCATCACTAATGGTGTCTTCTATCTTGAAATCGGCGGCAGCATATTCAATAGAAGTTTTTGGTTCATCACCATACTTATTCTTAAGCTCCAGCAATTCATCTTTAATAACTTCCATTCTCAGAGCCTTATCAGCTAATAATGAACGGTAGTATTCAATAAGACGCATCAACTCTTTATATTCAGCCTCAAGTTTCTCGCGCTCCAATCCGGTTAGAGCCTGTAGACGCATGGCAAGGATTGCTTTAGCCTGCTCTTCACTGAAGGCAAAAGCTTCAATCAAATTCTGACGGGCTATTTCAGGCGAACTTGACTCTCTGATAATACGGATTACCTCATCAATATGATCAAGAGCTTTTAACAGTCCTTCTAAAATATGTGCACGCTTTTCAGCCTGATCAAGTTCGAACTTAGTACGACGAACCACCACTTCGTGTCTATGTTCAACAAAATGAACTATAATATCTTTAAGGTTAAGCGTAACGGGGCGGTTGTTAACAAGAGCAATATTATTGACGCTGAAGCTTGATTGCAACGGAGTCATTTGATAAAGCTTATTAAGAACAACATTAGTATTAGCGTCCTTTTTAATCTCATAGACGATTCTCATACCATCACGGTCAGACTCATCACGTAGATCAGAGATTCCCTCAATTTTTTTATCATTGATCAGATCAGCCGTCTTTTTAATCATCTCGGCTTTATTGACCTGATATGGAATAGAGGTTACAACAATACGCTCACGACCGTTATCTTCAGGCTCAATCTTAGCTTCACCTCTAATGATAATTCTGCCGCGTCCTGTTTCGAAAGCCTCACGAACCCCATCGTAACCATAGATAATACCGCCCGTTGGGAAATCAGGAGCTTTAATATATTGCATCAACTCAGTAATGGTAATATCCTCTTTATTTATATAAGCAATAGTACCATCAATAACTTGGCTAAGATTGTGAGGAGCCATATTCGTGGCCATACCAACAGCTATACCCGATGTACCATTAATCAGGAGATTGGGTACACGAGCAGGCAATACGATTGGCTCTTCAAGAGAATCATCGAAGTTTAATGCAAAATCTACGGTATCTTTATCGATATCGGTAAGCATCTCTTCGGCTAGTTTTTGTAACCTGGCTTCAGTATAACGCATTGCGGCAGGTGGATCCTGGTCGATTGACCCAAAGTTTCCCTGACCATCTATTAATGGGTATCTAAGCGACCAATCTTGAGCCATACGAACCATGGCATCATATACAGAGCTATCTCCGTGAGGGTGATATTTACCAAGAACTTCCCCTACAATACGAGCTGATTTTTTATAAGGACGGTTGGAAAGAATACCAAGATCATACATCCCATAGAGAATCCGGCGGTGTACCGGCTTAAGACCATCTCTGACATCGGGCAGCGCCCTGGCTACAATAACCGACATTGAATAGTCGATATAAGCCGTTTTCATTTGATTCTCAATGTTTGCCGGGACTATTCTGTCATTTGAGGATTCCATCATAATGTTTATTGTCAATCTATTGTAGAACAATCTCTTACATAAGAGCATTCTATTCTACGAATTTACAAAAAAACGCTGATAAATCAGCCTCTTACATAATCTGTTTTTAACAAATCTATGTTGATAATTAATAAAAAAGAGCTCTAATTCTGATAGACTCTTCATGTATTTTTGAATGACAATTTGCCATGACCTTGACATGTGGCACTTTTTTTGACGAAGTGGTAAATCTGGCTGCATTTATACAAACGAAACTCAACAAATTAGTGTAGCCTCCTGTTTCATCTAATAAGAATATTCACAATAATTATATATCATGGATGCTAAATTTTCTCAACGTGTTAGAGAGGTTTTAGGTTATAGCCGTGAGGAAGCCCAACGATTGGGTAATGATTACCTTGGTGTCGAACACCTCTTCCTCGGTATCGTTAGAGAAGGAAAGGGAATGGCAATCCAGGTTTTACTCTACTTGGGTGCAGATCTCGCCTCAATCAGAAGCAGCATTGAAAAAGCTATAATTAATCCTACAGCTGAATCAATCTCTGCAGGAAATCTCCCTCTTATGAAGCAAACGGAACGTACGCTCAAACTTACTTATATTGAAGCAAAATGGTTTAAAAGTGCTGAGATAGGGACTGAACATCTTTTACTTGCTATCATTAAAGATCCGGACAATATTGTCAGCCAAACGCTCTCTAAGTTCAACATTGACTACGAGGCTGTAAAAAACGAGGTTCGTTCTATGTCGACTCACTCTAATGAAGATAGACCTCTCAACTTACCCACTGATGAGAGCTCTTCAAGTAGTAATGAAGACGATGATGAAGAAAAGGAATACTCTAGTTTCAAAAAGACTACAGATTCTAAATCTAAAACTCCTGTACTTGACAATTTCGGAAGAGACATCACCCGTCTTGCTGAAGAGGGACGTCTTGATCCAATTGTTGGAAGAGAAAAGGAGATGGAGCGTATTGCTCAGATTCTTAGTCGCCGAAAAAAGAACAATCCTATCCTCATTGGTGAACCCGGAGTAGGGAAATCTGCAATAGCTGAAGGTCTTGCCTTAAGGATTGTCGGAAGAAAGGTTCCTCGTGCCCTCTTTAACAAGCGGATCATTTCATTGGACCTTGGTTCTCTGGTTGCCGGTACTAAATACAGAGGACAATTTGAGGAACGGATGAAGGCTGTTCTTAATGAGCTTGAAAAGAATACTGACGTCATTCTTTTTATTGATGAAATACACACACTCGTAGGAGCTGGTAATGCAACGGGCTCCCTCGATGCCTCGAATATGTTCAAACCAGCTCTTGCCAGAGGCGAGATCCAATGCATCGGTGCCACAACTCTGGATGAGTATCGTCAATATATCGAAAAGGATGGTGCTTTAGAACGTCGTTTCCAAAAGGTTCTTGTAGATCCAACTAGTGCAGATGAGACACTTGAAATTTTGAACCGTATTAAAGAGAAATACGAAGATCACCATCTGGTATCTTATACAGATGAGGCAATTTCTGCTTGTGTCTACCTCACAAATCGATATATCTCTGACAGATATCTCCCGGATAAGGCTATTGATGCTCTCGATGAGGCAGGCGCTAGGGTTCATATTAAAAACATCCATGTCCCTCAGGATATCGTAGAGATTGAATCTTCTATCGAAACGGTTAAGGAGAAAAAGAACCTTGCTGTTGCTACCCAAAAATTCGAGGAGGCTGCCAATTTCAGAGATCAGGAGCGAATCTTGACCAACAAACTGGAAGAGGCACGCAAACGCTGGGAAGATGATGCCAAATTGAACAGAGAGGTTGTTACTGAAGAAAATGTTGCTGAGGTTGTGGCTATGATGACTGGTGTACCCGTTCAAAGAATTGCTCAAAACGAAGGAAACAGACTGCTTTCTATGGAGCAAGAACTCAAGGGTAGTGTTATAGGTCAGGATGAAGCAATCAAAAAGGTCGTTAAAGCCATTCGTCGTAATCGTGCTGGTCTAAAAGACCCCAATAAACCAATAGGAACATTCATATTCCTGGGTCCTACAGGAGTTGGAAAAACCCACCTAGCAAAAATACTTGCCAAATATCTCTTTGACTCTGAAGATACACTCATCCGTATTGACATGAGCGAATACATGGAGAAATTCGCTGTTTCAAGATTAGTTGGAGCACCTCCGGGTTACGTTGGTTATGAAGAGGGTGGTCAGCTAACTGAAAAGGTAAGAAGAAAGCCCTATTCAATAGTCCTATTGGACGAAATTGAGAAGGCCCACCCTGATGTATTCCACCTCCTATTACAGGTTCTTGACGACGGTATTTTAACTGATAGTCTTGGACGAAAAGTAGACTTTAAGAATACCATTGTCATTATGACTTCTAACATTGGCTCACGCCAACTGAAAGATTTCGGAACAGGAGTCGGGTTCAATACCAGCGCAAGAAAAACAGCAGAGAGCGAATATGCTCGCGGAGTAATTGAAAATGCTCTTAAAAAGTCTTTTGCCCCTGAATTCATCAACAGAATTGATGATATCGTGATCTTTGAAAATCTCGAACGTGAAGACATTCATAAGATCATCGACATTGAGTTAAACAGACTATTTGAAAGAATCAGTAAAATGAAGTTCCGTATTGAGGTGACAGAACAGGCTAAAGATTTCATCTCTGACAAGGGTTGGGATCCGCAGTTTGGAGCTCGTCCCCTAAAAAGGGCAATTCAGCGGTATATCGAAGATCAACTGGCTGAAGAGATAATCAAATCAGATATTGATGAGGGTGATCAATTTGTTGTTGATTTAACAGAGGATAAATCTGATATCTCTATTCGACTAATAAAGGCATCGGGTGAAAGATTACTTACAGATGTGAATTAACCCCTACACTACTTGACTTTAAACAATAACAAAGGGTATCCATAACTGGATACCCTTTGCTATTTTAAAAGACTTAAGGATTACATAATAAGCTATAAAATAGATAAATAAAAAGAGGCTGAAACCTTATGGTATCAGCCTCTATCCAAACCAGCGATATTCTAACGCTGTTGTTCTTTCAGATAAGCTTCGAGCATGTTGTATTTATCACTATTATCTTGGCAGAAATAGCGGACATAGAATTTGTCTCGCTTTTTCTCAGCATAGATGATCATACCACTCTCATCCTCCACGTAGTAATTATCATTTACTCCCATGAGACCTAAATCATACTTTTCGGCTATTGCTTTCGTTACCCGTGACATTACCTGATCATCCCTCATTGGAATCTGGTACTCACCCATCACAAAAACATCTTTCATAAAGAAGAAAGCAATTCGTCCTTTTAGGCCAAATACCTCAGCCGGAAAACCAAATACTTTCAATTCCTGTCCCGAAACCATAAAAGCGCTAAAGCAAGCAGGGATACCTCTCCCGGCTAAGACCTGTCGGCTTTGGGTATGAAATGGTACATCCTCAAACAGAATGTGAGACTCTGTTTGGAAAAAAGCAGAATTACGTGCCTTTTGAAAAAAAGGAAGAAGAAGAACGGCGGGATCGCTCTTGATGCAGGGCGGCATAGGTGTCCGCAACTTTCGTGAGCGATAGTAATCAACATACCCGAAACTGTACTGACCATACCGTAGCCTTAACCACAGTTCTAATAGTCTGTTTTTCAGTTTCATACTTACATCTGTTTCAAACTTAAAAAGAAACCTTGCATACTTTTAAGTATTACTCAAAAATATGCAAGATTTCTGAATAAACAACACAAAAAAACTAGGCTTCCAGTGTTGCTTTATATAATCCAAGTTGTCTTGGATCAAAATGTTGAATATAAGACTCCTTCTGACGGTTTTCTGAATCAGCCTTCACAATAAAGATGGTAGCACTGCGTGTAAAACGCTCTTCACGTTGAGCATCTCCGAGTAACAGATAACCAAGGATAATATTACCAGCAATCTCAACGAGACGTCTTGCATGGAAATCTAACATATCTCCATCTTTTAGGTTCTCAACTTTTGCTTGAGCAGCCTCAAAACGAATGGTCATATCGGCAAGCGTACGACGAAGATATTCATGCTCCGGCTTGATTGGCTGTGCCTCATAATCTTTTATTGCCTTCAGATAAGTCCCACTTGTCACCCCTTTTATTGCTGCTACAACTTGCAACTGACTGGTTCCCTCATAAATAGTGGTAATACGAGCATCACGATAGATTCTTTCTATAGGAAAATCTTTCATAAAACCTGTACCACCATGAATCTGCAACGAGTCATAGGCAATTGAATTGCAATACTCAGATGAGATGAGTTTTAAAAGTGGGGTGAATGCATCAGCCAACTTCTGGAAGTTCTTTGAATCCTGTCTCTCATCGGCTTCAAGTTTTCTTGTTTCAGCTACAAAATTGTATGCTTTGTAAACATCAACAAAACGCGCTGTTTCATAAAGTAGTGAACGAATTGCATCAACTCTGACACTCATCCAGGTTAACATTTCATAAACAGCAGGATATTGTGCAATTGCTTTTCCAAATTGCTCACGTTCAAATGCATACTTCAATGCTTCACGATAGGCGGCTTCAGCGATACCTACTGATTGAGCACCAACTCCTAAACGAGCTGAGTTCATCAATGACATTACATACTTGATCAAACCCATCTTTCTATCACCCACCAACTGAGCAGGAGCATTTGAGAAAACTAATTCACAAGTTGGTGAACCTTTAATCCCAAGTTTATTCTCAATACGACGAATGGTCATAGCTTTATCGGCACGGTCATAAACAAACAAAGAAAGACCACGTGCATCTGATGTCCCCTCTTCAGAACGGGCTAAAACAAGTGAAACATCTGCATCTCCATTGGTGATGAATCGTTTAACACCATTCAAACGCCAAACCTTGGATGCTTCGTCCCATGTGGCCTTTAACTGTACTGCCTGTAAATCGCTACCTGCATCTGGCTCGGTGAGATCCATTGCTGCAGTAGCTCCCTTAGGAAACCTAGGAAGAAACTCTTCTTTGATCTCCTGACTACCAAACTCATGGATAGTCTCAGCACAGTCCTGAAGTCCCCAAATGTTAGCAAAGCCTGCATCAGCACGCGATACCAATTCAGCAGCCATAACATATGGCACCATTGAGAAATTCAATCCACCAAATTCTCTCGGTAATGACATACCAAATAATCCGGCATTATTGATAGCATCCAGATTCTTTTGAGTACCCGGAGCATAAACCACCTCATTGTTTACAATGGTTGGTCCATCATGGTCAACTGATTCAGCATTGGGACCAATGATATCACCGCAGATCTCGCCAACAATCTCAAGAACTTTATCATAACTATCAATCGTGTCCTCGAAATCAGTAGGAGCATAATCAAACTTATCCTTATCAGAATAGTTCTGTTCTTTTAGCCGAACGATCTTCTCCATCAGGGGATGCCCCAAATGGAATTTCATGTTTTTATTATCTGTATAGAAATTAGCCATTTTCAATAATTTTTTAAGATTTTAGTTCGGCTTACTTGCTGTTCTGTTTGTAATACTTGATCATGCGAGGTACAACATCAGCAACTGTTCCATTAATATAATAATCAGCAATTGCGTTTATTGGAGCAGCAGGATCAGTGTTTATAGAGATAATCATCGATGCTTGATCCATACCGGCACGATGCTGAACTGCCCCAGAGATACCACAAGCGATATAGAGCTTCGGACGAACGGTAACGCCTGTTTGTCCAATCTGACGCGCATGATCCACATAACCGGCATCAACTGCCGCACGTGAAGCACCTACTTGTCCTCCGAGTACTTCGGCTAAATCATATAGTAGATTAAAGTTCTCTTTGCTGCCAACTCCATATCCCCCTGCAACAACGATCTGAGCACCTTTAATATTGATCTTCTGTGCTTCAATATGACGCTCAATAATTTCAACAACAAAATCTTCCGGTTTAACAAACTCCTCAACAGGAATCATCTGTACGATGCCTTGCTTAGCATTCTCTGCAACTTCTTTCTTCATTACCCCTTCGCGTACCGTTGCCATCTGTGGTCTGGTATCAGGATTAATGATGGTTGCAATGATGTTACCGCCAAAAGCAGGTC
Source organism: Sphingobacteriia bacterium (assembly GCA_021286705.1). Taxonomy (GTDB): domain Bacteria; phylum Bacteroidota; class Bacteroidia; order Bacteroidales; family TTA-H9; genus JAJTBW01. Next base: position 11,274 of record JAJTBW010000048.1, on the reverse strand, counting down.
TGATCTGATAAAGAAGATTCTTATAGGTCTTACCCGCTTTTGCTTCAGTATGGTCACCAATCTCAAGACTGGTACAGTCTGCGGTTAGTCCACAACGTAGCGCAGATGCTACACGAGGAGCTAAATCGCGGCCAATGCTGGTTGCACCAAAGAGAGCTACCTCGGGTTTCTCCTGTTCAAAAAGTTTTGTAATAATTGAGGCGTGAGGCAGCGTGGTGAAAGGGAATAATCTCTTATCATCAGCCAGATGAACGACATCAACACCGTAAGGAAACACCTCTTCAGGTACATGGCTTAAATCATCCCCAATACTAACTGCTTCCAATTTGATACCCAACTCATTGGCCAGCTTACGGCCTTTAGATAATAGTTCAAGACTTACCTCGGCAACGTGGCCTTCTTCAGTTATCTCGCAATATACAAATACGTTATTCACGATAATCGATTTTTAAGTGTAAGAAAAAGGGAAATATTAACCTACGATGTGCGAGGCAATTAATTCTTTCATTAACTGATCTATATCTTTCTCATCGGAAGAAAACTGACGTGACTCTTTCGCTTGAAGTACAACATTATCAATTTTCTTAACCTTTGTAGGTGATCCGCTCAAACCCAACTTTTCAACGTCGGCCTGAATATCATCAACTGACCACTCTAAGATGTTTAAATAGGGACGATCAGCACGCATCTCTGTATAATCCTTTGTCTCTTCCTGCAACTCTGAAAGGGTGCGGGCATGCTTAAACTTCATAACGAGCTTAGCATTTCTCGGGCGACAAGGTGCTGCTGAACCATGAACCGTCACTGCACAAGGGTAAGGTGACTTAACAACCTCAATACCCCTTTCAAGTCTCCTTTTAATGGTTATTGAAGAAGAATCAACCGCAACTACATCCTCTGCATAGGTGATCTGTGGTATCTCAAGCTTTTCGGCAGTTTGAGGACCTACTTGTGCAGTGTCTCCATCAATAGCCTGACGACCGGCAATCAATAAATGATAGGGTGCAAGTTTTTTAACAGCCAATGATAATGTGTAAGAGGTTGCTAAAGTATCGCTTCCTGCAAACTTCCTGTCTGAGACAAGAACGCCACCATCAGCACCACGATACATCGACTCTCTAATGATCTCAGCGGCACGACCCGGCCCCATGCTGACAATTAAAATCTCAGCACCAGGAATGGAATCTTTTACCTTTAAAGCCATCTCTAGAGCATTAAGATCCTCAGGATTGAAGATGGCAGGTAGGGCAGCCCTGTTGACTGTTCCATCAGCTTTCATTGCATCTTTGCCAACATTGCGCGTATCGGGCACCTGTTTGGCCAGGACAATAATTCTAAAACTCATATAACTATATTGGTTGTTCTTAAATTTTGCCATTTTATTAAGTCAGCAAAGCTAAGAAAAAATCAATTATGTCGGAAACTCAGCTTCTACCCCACTTAATATAACAATGTCTTCATGCTAGATTGACGATCTAATCATGGTTAATAGTAAGCAAAACACCAAAGCCAGCACTCACTGCAACTATCACAGAAATCATTCTTCCATTTTATGATTTTTAATTATTCATTCCCTTGCTACATGACAGTGCTAAAAGAAAGAGTTACTAAACTGTTTTCTAGAGTCTAATTAAAATCTAGGAATCCAAAACATGGTATATTACTAACCTTGATCGAAGCTAAATCGAGGCTATATCAAAAAAAAATCACGAAGATTTTCAGAAAACTATTGGAGAATTAAAAATCTTTCCTACCTTTGCAACCGCAATAACGACAAAGATATTGCAAGCCACCCAGTTCTTAAATTCATTGTGCGCAGAACACTTTTGCCGGTGTAGCTCAGTTGGTAGAGCAGCTGATTTGTAATCAGCTGGTCGGCGGTTCGAGTCCGTCCACCGGCTCCAATTGCGCACAATAACGGGGAGATACCAGAGCGGTCAAATGGGGCAGACTGTAAATCTGTTGGCGATGCCTTCGGAGGTTCGAATCCTCCTCTCCCCACCCCTATCTTAGCTGTCTTTTGACGGCTTTTTTTGTTTTTAGCCAATACCCTATGTTCTTAGTATGGTCTTAAATCTTGGTCGTAAAATCAGCAATATGTTTCAAGAAATGTGAGAAAGGGAGGACTACTCAAAATCCAATAATTCAAGATCGGCTAAATGAATCTTTCTAATAACCAGCTTAAAGCTTTCGAACCGATTTGTTTACTCATAGGTTTTGACTACAATCCAATCTCAGCCTGAAAGACATAAAAGCCCTGAAGTAAAATGTACTTCAGGGCTTTTATTTTTTTGATCTTGACCTGTTCTAAAACTTTCAATCAAATCAATCAGTCAACTGATAAACCTGTTTGTCGATAGTCTTTTCAAGACCTTTACGTGTATGAACTTTTACATTTTCAAGGGTAAACTGTTCGCCCTTCTTTAACTGACTAACAGCCTGTTTCATCTCCTTAGTAATCTCACCATCGGATGATTTATAGCTCTTAACAACACCATTAACCTTACAAGTAAGAGTGAAACTCTTAATCTTAAAATTACCCTTTGTCAGAACTTCTTCAAAACTCTCAACCTGGGTTCTTGAAACAAGTTTAACCCCTGATGCTACTGTATTTTTACCTGCCTCTGCTTTTGCTTTGGCTTCATCAGCGGCTTGTCTTGCTTTGATTTCCATCTCCTGTTTCTCCTTTTTTGTCTTCGGCTTTTTTCCGGTAACAGGATTAACTGCTGGAGTAACTGAAGTACCTTTAGAAGTACTTTGGTTTACATCCTCCTTGATAGTCCCCTTTTTTGAAGAACCTTTTTCGCTTTTTGTTCCCTTTACTTCAGTTGACTTGGCACTTTGCTTGACCTCTGTCTTGACTGCAGTACCTTTTGTATCAGAGGTACTTGGTTGAGTAACCTTCTCCTTTTTGATTGCTTTCTTCTTTATATCAGCAGGCTTAACTTCCGTTGTCTGAGCTGACAGAGAAAGTGTAGCTATTAGGATCAAACCTGTCATGAGATACAATACTCTGAGTTTCATTGATGTTGAATTTAGGTTCAATAATGCGATAAAATTAAAAAAAGTATTGCCGGATTTGACCGGCAATACCAATAATATTATTCTTTAGGAGAATTATTCCTGATCTCTGCACTCATCGCAATTCAAGCTTCTTGAATAGGTGTGCATAGCTCGCTCGCTCATACCCATTGATGAGAAACCTCCATCATGATAGAGATTTTGCATGGTAACCTTTCTGGTAAGATCTGAGAAAAGAGTAACACAATAATCGGCACACTCATCAGCTGAAGCATTCCCTAGCGGTGACATTCTTTCCGAATAATCCAGAAGATCATCAATTCCTTTTACTCCACTACCTGCTGTAGTTAATGTGGGGGATTGAGAAATGGTGTTAATACGAACCCTCTTCTCACGTCCATAAATATAGCCAAAGCTACGAGCTATAGACTCGAGAGCAGCTTTTGCATCCGCCATGTCATTATAGCGAAATAGAGTTCTCTGAGCAGCAATATATGAAAGAGCTACCACTGAGCCCCACTCATTGATTGCATCCATCTTTTTGGCAGTCTGAAGCAACTTATGAAATGATAGGGCACTTATATCATAGGTTTTAACAAGATAATCATAATCTACATCATCATAATTTCGTCCCTTTCTAACATTCAGTGACATACCAATAGAATGAAGAATAAAGTCGATCTTTCCTCCAAAATACTCCATTGATTTTGAGATAAGCATCTCTAAATCTTTAACTGAAGTAGCATCAGCGGGAATCACAATTGAGCCAGTACGTTCAGCCAACTCATTGAGTTCACCAAAACGAAGAGCAATGGGTGTATTGGTTAAAACGAATCGAGCTCCTTCTTCATAAGCTCTTTCAGCAACTTTCCAGGCTATTGACTGGTTGTTGAGGGCACCGAAGATAATTCCGGTCTTTCCTTTCAAAAGGTTATAAGCCATTTTTTATCAATAAAACATTAATAACGATAAACAATTAACAGATTAATCCATCAATTGTTTAGCAGCAGCAAGTGTTGCAGCTGTTATATGTTGGCCACCAAGCATTGAAGCAATCTCATTTTCACGATCATGACTCGCAAGAAGCTCCATGGTGGTTTTTGTAATTCCTCCTTCTACCCTTTTAAAGACCCTAAAATGGGTTTTTGCCTTTGCCGCAATTTGAGGTAGATGAGTAATGGTAATAAGCTGAGTAGATTGTGCCATCCTCGCCATCATAATACCCATCATGGCGGCTGTCTCGCCAGAGACTCCAGTATCTATCTCATCAAATATGTGTGTATCTGTCAACTCTTTCTCACTTAGCAATACCTTTACTGCCAACATTATTCTAGACAATTCTCCCCCTGATGCCACCTGTGCTAATGGCCTTAATGCACCGTGAGTATTGGCATTAAACATAAAACTTACCCTGTTATAACCCTCTGAAGATGGTTGTTCTAGTTCAGTTAGTTCAACGTCAAACCGGGCATGAGGTATTCCTAAGCTTGGTAGCTGACTCAACATCTCTTTAACAAACGAAGCTATTACCCCTTTACGACTCTTGGTAAGCTTCTCCCCTATTAACTCAAGATTCTTACGGGTAGTTTCCAAACGAACACTGGTCTCCTCTATCCTTTGTGATAAAGACTCTATGTTTTCTAACTTGCCGGCAAATTCATCACGAAGGGCTACCAATTCAACATCAGAATTAACGTGATGCTTATGTTCCAGTCTATATAACAGATCAAGTTTTTCCCGGAGAATTTCAATTCTATCAGGCTCAAAAGAGGTTGTCTCAACTGTTCGCTCAGCTGTCGTTGCCAGATCTTGTAACTCAATGACTACTGAATTAATTCGCGAAGCCAACTCTTCAAAATCAGGAGATAATGAACAAATTGGCCGAACCATCTGATAAGCAGCTTTCAACTTTGAGATAACAGCTTCATCTGAATTGAGGACTTCTCCAAGAGTCGAAAATCTTTGAGCAATGTCTGCGGCTGAGTTGGCAAGTTCAAGTTCATGCTCCCAGCGCTCCTGCTCTCCTTCAATAATATTTGCAGTCGCTAACTCGTCATATTGAAACTGTAGATAGTCTCGTTCCTTGATTTGAGCCGACTCTTCCTGTCTGAGTGTTTCTAGTTGATGCCTTAAAAAGTTATACTCTTTCCATGAGACGCTATACTCGCTTTTAATCGTTTCATTGCCGGCAAAATGATCTATAACCAGTAGCTGAAAGAGTCCTTCATTCAAGAAAAGGGTATTATGCTGAGAATGGATATCAACAAGCAAATCGCCCACTGTTTTAAGCAAAGTCAATGATACCGGGGTATCATTTATAAAGGCTCTTGACTTCCCTCCTGGAGCTATCTCCCGTCGAATAATCAACTCTACATCCACATCGAGTGAATTATCCTCCAGTATCTTGTTAACGGCAGCCGGAGCTTCTAAAAAGAGGCCTTCAACAACGCATTTCTTCTCAGGGTTAAGCAACGATTGACTATCTGCTCTGGTGCCGAGAATCAAATGTAAAGCACCTAGAAGGATAGATTTACCAGCACCGGTTTCACCTGTAATTGCATTGAATCCCTTGGTAAACTCAACCGAAAGGTGTTCTATCAAGACATAATTTTCAACTAGAAGGTGCTTAAGCATATATGGTTAAGAGAGGGTTTATTTTTCAAGGATCTTTTGGTACTTTGAGCTATTTGCAGGGTCAATTTCTTTCAGAAGATTAACAGCAGTAACCTTTTCATTATCCGGAGCACCTGAATAGACATTGATAAATTCATCTCTTTTTGAATCTAAAATCAACTGTAAAAGATATGAATTGGGTTTATCTCGATAAGCCTGTCGCAAAAGTTCAAGGCTTTCTGTAATAGCCTGCCGACCTCCATCAACATTTTCGGACATCACATCTAGCCCTAAACGATGATAGTTATACAGAAACTCTCTTAGCTTACTGTATGAACTATTATTCAGGTTCTCAGCAAGCCAATATCTGTTCTTGGTTCCTTCAAAGGCTTTCCATCCGGAGAAAGCACTTGATTGAGCCATATTTACAATATTCATCGCCTTCTCAAAAAACGGAGTTCCGCCCATTAACTGGAATGAATCAAAATCTAATCCAATGGCAATATTGGCATAGTAAGCCAAAAGCCCTGTTAACTCACTGATAAACGAATTATCATTAAACTCAAGCGACTCAAATTCAATATACTTAAACTCAATATCGCGATCAATATGGTTCAGCAGCGGACTGTAATACGAGGTCTTATAAACCGGGCGACGAAGTACCACATTAAGAGTTCCCTTAAACTGATCAACTGATACCCGATCAGAAATAGTGAACATCATGGTACACTCAATTCTTTCATCAATCGTAAAAGAATAAGAGCTCCATTTACGATTATTCATGAACTCATATAAGGCCGTCTGTAGTGTATTATAAATTTGACGATCAGTACCCTCAACCTGCCTGCTGGTCACTGAAATCTGACAGTTTAACTCCTGCGCCTTTAGTGCGTTAGAGGTAACGAGAGTAAAGAGAAGAAGGGTGAGTAAGATGCGGATTGATTTCATAGATTTTGAGATTGTAAAGGGAATGAACGAACAATCGTTTGAATTATCATTGATGCTATCATCGATTTTGAGAGTAGAGGTGTCTCTTTTTGCTCACCATCTCTTAGAATCATTGTGACTTTATTTAAATCAGATTGGAAACCAGCTCCTTGATCTTCCAGTGTATTCATCACAATCATATCAAGTTTCTTACTTTCCAGTTTAATCTTGGCATTCTCAAGAGCATTATTGGTTTCTAAGGCAAAGCCAACAACAACCTGCCCTTGTTGTTTCTTAGCCGACAAGGTAGCAAGAATATCGGGATTGGTGGTCAATTCAATAGCAACCTGCTTATTTCCGTAATTTTTCTTAATCTTTTTATCCGAAAAGACCGAGGGCCGATAGTCTGCAACAGCAGCCGCAGCTATAAACACATTACAAGTAGAAAATAGCTCATCAGCAGCATCCAACATATCTTGAGCAGATTTTACATCTATTACGGTAATATTTGGATGATCGGCCTTAATTGAAACCGGACCTGAAACCACAGTTACTCTGGCACCCCTCTCCGCTGCTTCAAGAGCAAGGGCATAACCCATTTTGCCTGATGAATGATTAGAGATGTATCTTACCGGATCAATAGCTTCAATAGTAGGTCCCGCAGTAATCAGAAATGATAACCCTTTAAGAGATAACTGCTTCTCAAAGTATGAGCTTAATATTTTAAAGATCTCATCAGGTTCTTCAAGGCGACCGGCACCACATAATCCACTGGCTAATTCACCCTCTTTAGGGGCTATCAGGAAATTGCCATAAGAGATTAATCTAGCGATATTGGCTTGAGTGGAGGGATGAAGATACATATCCAAATCCATAGCCGGTGCAAAGAAAACCGGACATTTAGCTGCCAGATAAGTTGTAATCAAAAGGTTATCAGAGATACCTGAAGCCATCTTTGCCAGAGTGGTTGCTGAGGCAGGAGCAATAAGCATCACATCAGCCCAGTTGCCAAGCTCAACATGGCTATTCCATGAACCATCATCAGGATCAAACGGAACAGATAAGACAGGATTCTTTGATAAAGTGGAGAGCGTTAGTGGAGTAACAAAATCACGGGCAGTAGGTGTCATAATAACTTTCACCTCGGCACCATCTTTAACCAAGAGGCGAACCAAGAGGGGAATCTTATAAGCAGCAATACTACCTGATATCCCAAGGAGTATTTTTTTTCCAGCCAGGCTCATAGCAAACAGATATCAAAGTTAACGACAAATAAAAGTATAAAGTATATTCATGGCAACGGCCACGACCCTGATCAATATAGACAGTTTCGTGGCCGTATAGTACATTGCTTAGCCATTAAGGCAAACAATGTTTATTTGTTATCTTTTGCCGGATTCCGGTAATAGATCTGATTATTCAGAAACTCATGGATAGCCAGCAATGTGGGCTTCGGGAGCTGCTCATAGAATTTCGCAATCTCGATCTGCTCACGGTTTTCATATACCTCTTCCAGATTATCGGCAGGACTAGAGAACTCTGAGATCTTCTCATCCAGTTCATCCTTAAGCTCCTGTGCGATCTGGTTTGCCCGTTTAGACAGAATAGAGACAGACTCATAGATATTACCTGTTTCAGCATCAAACTGCCTTACTTTACGGGTGACCGCGGTATTCTCGGTCTTTACCTTTTTATAATCCATCAGTAACAAAAATTTTATTTGGGGCTACAAAGATAATTCAACTTAATCAAATACACCAACTCAAGACTTATTAAGTAAAGCTATTTTATTGCTGGCACTTTTTGAGAAGCTTTCTCCTTCTTTAAGAAACTTACTTTCAGGATATAGAGCCCTCAGATCATTATAACTAGAGATAACAGATTGGAAACGCTCTTCCTGTTTCTGAGCTAAACTCTGGTCTGCATAGTTGTAATAGGACTTAACGATTTTAAACAGCACCTCTTCTCTATGTGGAGAATCAGGATAGTCTTTCATCAGATTTTGAAAGGAGACGATAGCTGCCTGATAATCTTCCATCTTAAAATAGAGATTAGCAATGTTATAGGCCTTCATTTCTAACTTATTACGCAAGACATCTAACAGTTCGTTAGCACGACCAACTCTGTCACTGCTTGGATAGGTATTAACAAAGGCTTGAAGGTCTTTAATGGCGTCTACGGTTGTGGTCTGATCCAGAGAGTAGGCCGGTGAGTTAAGATAATTGCAATAAGCACTCATAAAGAAACACTCTTCGGCATATTGACTTCTGGGATAAGTCTCTGCAAAACGCTTGAAATAGTAGGCACTCATAATATAATCCTCCTGATAATAATAACAGTAGGCATAATAATAAGCCATCTTTTCAGCACGATCAGTACCTCTATAGATTGGGATCAACTGATCATACAGCTGTAGCGCTCTATAATAGTCCTTCTTTTCAAAATAGCCAATAGCGGCCTCATATTTCATATCATTGTCACTACTTTTTAGCAGCCGCTGATGTTTGCTGCAAGACAATGTAATTACGGAAATTAACCCAATCAGCGTAAAAAGTCGAAGCGTTCTTTGCATAAGGCAAATGTACAAAGTTTGCAATTATCGTAACGTCCTTAATCTCTTATTATTTTTAGAGTATCACCTCTCCAAAGCAATTTTAACTAAAGTTTAAGTAAAATACATCTCAAAGGTGAAGTCTCCTCATTAGACCATCATGTAACCTAAAAGTAAATTCCTGCTTAACTTAAAATACTAAAACTACCTTAGACTGGCTTTATAACTGTGTCTCTCCTGTGTCTCTCCTGTGTCTCTCCTGTGTCTCTCCTGTGTCTCTCCTGTGCTTCTGTAAGGAATAAGTTACTACAAAGAACAACCTGAGGATCGGTAAATTAATCAAAAGCAAACAACATATATTCTGACTTTAGGATAATCATGGTCTGAAAATCAAAGCGAGAAAGTAAAAAACTATCCATTAATTCAAAGTATGATATTTTCCGGCATAAACTCAAGAAACACCAGATATTGGTGCTGACCTTTGAAACTAAAATAATAGCTTTGTACCTGCAAACAGAAAATCCGCAGAAATGGACATTTTCGAAAAAGTGGTAAACAATATGGGGCCGTTAGGAATGTACGGCGACCAATCTTTCGGGTACTACATGTTTCCAAAGCTCGAAGGAGAAATTTCAAACAAAATGATTTTCAGGGGCAAAGAGCGCCTGATTTGGAGTTTAAATAATTATCTCGGTTTAGCTAACCATCCTGAAGTCAGAAAAGCTGATGCTGATGCTGCCGCTAAATGGGGAATGGCTTACCCAATGGGTGCCAGAATGATGTCAGGACAAACAATCTATCACGAACAACTTGAACGTGAGTTAGCCGCAATGGTTAAAAAAGAAGACTGCTTCCTCCTGAATTATGGATATCAGGGGATGGTCTCTGTTATCGACTCAATGGTTGATCGTAATGATGTGATCGTTTATGATGCCGAAGCTCATGCTTGTATCATAGATGGAATGAGAATGCATATTGGTAAACGGTTCGTTTATCAGCACAATAACATGGAGAGCCTCGAGAAACAACTTCAAAGAGCCACAAAGATTACTGACCAAACAGGTGGTGGTATCCTAGTGATCACTGAAGGAGTTTATGGAATGTCAGGCGATTTAGGAAAACTTAAAGAGATTACTGACTTTAAAGAAAAATATAGTTTCCGTCTTTTGATTGATGACGCTCACGGCTTCGGAACGATGGGGCCGACAGGTGCTGGTACCGACGAACACTTTAATGTTCAAGATAAAGTAGATATCTACTTCGGTACATTTGCAAAATCGATGGCCGGTATCGGTGGTTTCGTCTGTTCGAATACCCCCATTATCAAATACCTTCGATTTAACATGAGGTCACAGACTTTTGCTAAGTCACTTCCAATGCCAATGGTTATCGGAGGGCTCAAACGTCTTGAACTTATCAGAAATCATCCGGAATTAAGATCCAACCTCTGGAAAATTGTCCATGCACTACAAGACGGACTTAAAGCAAGTGGTTTTGATCTTAGGAATACCGAATCTCCTGTTACTCCTGTTTTCCTTTCAGGCAGCGTTGATGAAGCAACTGGCATCACCTATGATATGCGCGAGAAATTCAATATCTTCTGCTCCATTGTAACCTATCCGGTGGTACCAAAAGGTGTAATTCTACTTAGACTTATCCCAACTGCCATACATACTCTTGAAGATGTCGAATTCACTATCAAAGCATTCTGCGAAGTGAAGTCAAAGCTTGACTCTGGAGAATATGCAGCGGGCGGTTTTGTCGATCCTTCAAAAGTAGGAGCATAACCTAAGCAAACCGATTTTAAAGAGGCTTCCCTTCACCAGGAAGCCTCTTTTTTATTCCATGTTTCGCCCCGCCCGTCGTCTCTCTAAACAACCATTTTCAACTTTTTCCTTACTTCGACACTTTCATTGACTATGTTTTATATCATATTGATATCTGGCATCTGGCTTCTGGCATCTGGCTTCTGGCATCTGGCTTCTGGCATCTGGCTTCTGGCTTCTGGCATCTGGCTTCTGGCCAGCAGCTAGCCGCCAGCAGCTAAATTTTGAATTCTTGAATTTAGTACACAAGCCGGAAAGTAGCCGTTAGCTAGTAGCCAATGTTTGAATTTTGAATCGCAGATTACATTTAACCACGAAAAACACTAAAAACACGAA
>JAJTBW010000261.1 GCA_021286705.1 Sphingobacteriia bacterium | reverse complement strand
AAAAGATATTATCCTCCAATTTTTAACAGAAGCAACCTTAATTAGTCTCTCCGGTGGTCTTGCAGGTATAATTCTTGGCGTTTTATTAGCAAAACTGAGAACCCAATTCGCAGATATCCTAACTATTATATCCCCGCTCTCAATCCTGATTTCATTCGGAGTATCAGCAGCTGTTGGAATAAGCTTTGGATATATGCCGGCAAGAAAAGCAGCAGAACAAGACCCCGTTACGTCTCTCAGACATGAATAACTTTGTTTCAGTTATAAATTGATCCTATTGAGACACCCTCTTTTTCTATGAATATATCCCCCGTTTACAGAATAAAACAGGAGTAATTTTATACGTTTGAAATGTTCAGGACTAATTATAACCAATAAAGAGGTTCGCTTAATTAAGAATCGTCAATCTAAAGACAAAACAATTACAAATGAACAGAATACTGCATTTTCTTATATTGATAGTGCTATTACCCTTGACTGGGTTGGCTCAGGAGGGAATCTTCAGATTAACACTTGCTCAAACAATTGAGATGGCCTCCCAACAATCTCCCGATGCACTCATAGCCCGTCATAAATTCAGACAAAGCTATTGGGAATATCGAACATTCAAAGCCCAATATATGCCTCGGTTGACCTTCACCGGAACCCTCCCTGCATATAGCAACTCTTTAACAAAATATACAAACCAGCTCGGGCAAACCCAATATATCAAAGAGAACAACCTCCAAATGGTCGGAGGAATGGCACTTTCAAAAACCATAGGATTAACCGGTGGTGAAATATATGTTTCATCTCGGCTGGAACGACTTGACGACTTTACAGACTCTACCACCACATCATACCTTTCTCATCCGGTAACTATTGGCATAAATCAGAAAATCTTTGGCTTCAACGAGCATAAATGGGCCAGAAAAATTGATCCTATCAAATATGAAGAGGCAAAACGCACCTTCCTTGAAGACATGGAGAATGTTGCCCTTAACGCCTCAAACTACTTCTTTAATCTGCTTATCTCTGAAAGCAAGCAGAGAATCGCTAAGATGAACGTTGCAAACTATGATACCCTCTATCGTATCGCCAAAGGCAGGTACAACATGGGAACCATCAGTGAAAACGAACTCTTACAACTTGAACTTAACCTCCTCCGTTCAAAAACAGAACTTCAATCGGCTAGAATTGATGTTGAAAACAACCTCTTCAGACTTAAATCCTTTTTACGAATCAAAGGATCAGATTCAATCAGCTTAGTTCCTCCGGGGGAAGTCCCTACCTTTAAAGTCGAGTCAAAAAAAGCCATCGAACTGGCGAGGTCAAACAGAGCCTCCTCTTTAGGCTTCGAGAGACGCCTTATGGAAGCCCAACGGGATGTCTACCAAGCCAGGACAGATAATCGATTCTCGGCGACTCTTAACGCCGAATATGGGCTATCCCGTAAAGCCTTCGATATAGACGAGGCATATAAATCTCCCGACCAATCAACTACAGCCAGCCTTGGGGTTGTAATTCCAATACTAGACTGGGGTCTTGCACGCGGAAGAATCAAAATGGCAGAAAGCAAACAAGAGCTTATTCAAACATCTGTTGAACAGGAACGAATAGACTTCGACCAAGAGGTATTCCTTCAAGTAGTTCAATTCAATATGATGTCAGACCAAATGGATATCGCAGCAAAAAGCGATACCATAGCCTCTAAGAGTTTTGTCGTAGCAAAAGCCCGGTACATGATCGGCAAAATCAGTGTTACCGACCTAAACATAGCCCAAAAAGAGAAAGACGATGCCAGAAACAGTTATTTCTCACAACTACAAACCTATTGGAGAAACTATTTTACCCTAAGAAAGCTCACCTTGTTTGACTTTGAAAAGGATAAATTGCTACAATTTGAACCAGATGATGTTCTCTAACCTCCAAAAGTTAACTCAATATTACTTTTAGGATTTTATTGAACATTATAACGCACACACTGTTTGACTGTTAATAGTGTAACAAACAAATCAGACACCGCAATGGCAGTACTTGTAGGAAAAAAAGCTCCACTGTTTGAAGCAGATGCAGTGATTAACGGAGGAGAATTCGTTGAAAAATTCTCATTAGAACAATTCATAGGGAAAAAATATGTAGTGTTCTTTTTCTATCCATTAGATTTCACCTTTGTTTGCCCAACCGAGATCCTGGCCTTTCAGGAGAAATTGGCAGAGTTTGAAGCAAGGAACACCATGGTTATTGGCTGTTCTATTGATTCAAAATTTTCTCATTGGGCATGGCTAAACACTGCTCCAGAAGCAGGAGGCATAAAGGGTGTAACCTTCCCGTTGGTCTCAGATTTAGATAAGACCATATCAGAGAATTTTGATGTTCTGGCTGGGAAATATGGCTATGACCAAGATGAAGAACAGTTGATATTTGAAGGAGCATCTGTTGCTTACCGCGGTTTATTCCTTATTGACAAACAGGGAATCGTTAGACATCAGATCGTAAACGACTTGCCTCTGGGCAGAAATGTGGATGAGGCAATAAGAATGGTTGATGCCCTACAGTTCTTTGAAGAGAACGGCGAAGTCTGCCCTGCCAACTGGCATAAAGGAGACAAAGCCATGAAGGCCACTCACGAAGGTGTAGCCGAATATTTGGCTAATAAGAAATAATTACCTTCATTTCGTAACTTTGATACCCTAAACAGGTTGTAAAAATGCCTGTTTAGGGTTTTTATTTAATCATCTCAAATATCAGGTAAACGTTACTCCATGCAACCAATAGCCATTATATTCGACTTCGACGATACCCTCACCCATGACTCTACATCTTTGTTACTTGAAAGCCTAGGCATTGATGCCGATAAATTCTGGAAAGAAGAGGTTCAATTACTCGATAAACAAGATTGGGATCCAATTCCGGCTTATCAATATGCCCTGGTACAACTCTCAAAGAAAAGAGAAGAGGGACCAATAACTAAAAAGATGCTTCAAGAGTTCGCTCGAAAAATGAAGTTCCATCCCGGAGTAACAAAAATGACCGAGCTTTTACAAAGCTATACCAAGTCAAAACATCCCGAAATTAATCTAGAGTTTTATATCATCTCCAGCGGTATCGGAGAGATTGTAAGAAATACCCGAATTGCACCAAACTTCACCGACATCTGGGCAAGTGAGTTCTTATATGAAGGAGAAAATGAGGAGATCGCTTTTCCGAAAAAGGTAATCTCATTTACGGATAAGACCCGGTATATCTTTCAAATATCAAAAGGGATTATTGGAGAGAAATCGCGTAATAATCCTTTTGAGGTAAATAAACGGGTAAATTATAAAGATTTTAGAATTAAAATGGAACACATGATCTTCATAGGCGATGGTTATACAGATGTTCCATGTTTCTCTTTAATTAAACGTTATAATGGGGTGACCTTCGCGGTTTACGATAAACACAGGCAAGATCGCTGGGGGAAAGCCTGGAACTTTATGATGGACGGAAGAGTCTCAGGTGTTCTATCGGCTGATTACACAAAGGACTCTGACCTTACCAGAAATCTTATGATGGCTATCGATTCTATTGCAATGAAATTGACGGAATAGTTTTAGGGGCTGCTGGCTGCTAGCTTCTAGCGGCTGGATTAAAGCTTTAATGGATGCACTTCGTGCATGGGGACATAGGCACACGGATTTTTAACAGTGTGGATGCACTTCGTGCATGGGGACATAGGCACACGGATTACACGGATTTTAACGGATTCCACGGATTAATTTGAACATAAAATCCTAATGGATGCACTTCGTGCATCAGGACAT
>JAJTBW010000260.1 GCA_021286705.1 Sphingobacteriia bacterium | reverse complement strand
CTATAAACTCGTGTAAGATAAGAACACTATAGGTAGAGGATATAGAGGGGGTATTTAGAGGATATTGAGAGGATGTTGAGGAGAAGTTGAGAATAGAGATAAAAGAGATAAGAGAGATCATTTAAACCACGAAAGGCACGAAAGGCACGAAAGGCACGAAAACTGCTAGATGAAGAATTTCGTGTTTTTTTCTTGTCTGGATAGCTGCATAATGGGTTAAATTTACTCTTGGGTATCCGAAAGAGTGTCTTTGTATTTTTTAGATTATGGTTTATCAGTGTGATATGAAACATGGTCAATGAAAGTGTCGAAGTCAGGACCGGTTAGGCGCAGGCTGCCATTAGCTATCAGCGAGTAGTCAGTTGCTATTAACCTACAGTCTCCTAATCATGAATTGCAAATGAAGCATGGCGAAGTGCTTGCCCTTTTCGGGATGAGTATGCGGTAGGTTATGAATGAAAGAATGAAATGATTCAAAAGTTAACAGTTTACAGATTTCTGGTGAACAGAAACGTGAAAAGAATGTGTCTCAGAAATAATATTGTACCTTTGCACTGTGTTTCCGTTAACAATAGGAGGCATGTGTCATAAAAACGAACATTAGATGAATAGTACAGAATCACCCAATACCAGAGAGAAGCTATTCAGCGAATTTCCTCCGGTTTCAACCGAGGCGTGGGAGAAGGTGATCACAGAAGATCTTAAGGGTGCTGATTACGAGAAAAAGCTTGTATGGCGCACAGAAGAGGGCTTCAAAGTGAAACCTTATTACCGTGAAGAGGATTTGAAACAGTTGGAATTCCTGCGTCGTAATCCTGGTGAGTTTCCGTTTGTCAGAGGAAGTAAGACAGATGGGAATCATTGGTATATCCGTCAGGAGATCCAGGTTGAGCAAGGAAAAGCAGCTGAGGCAAACAAGAAGGCGTTGCTGCTGTTAACGAAAGGTGTTAATTCAATTGGTTTTAAGATTTGCGGAAGTGTTGAGGTCAGTTATGACGATTTCGCAGAATTATTAGCCAATATTTGCATTAAGGAGACCGAGATTAATTTCACAATTGGCAAGCAGGCACCTCTGTTTGTAAAGTATTTAATCCGTTTTCTTGATGCTAATAAAATAGGTTACACCTCTTTTAATGGTAGCATTGAATTTGATCCACTTGGAACATTGGTTCGTAAGGGGGTTATTAAATCAGTTGCTTCAACTATTGAAGAGGCTATGGAGATGTTGGTTGCCATCCGGAAAGATGCAGCAGTACTCCCAGGTCTAAAAACCATTGCTGTTCATGGCAAATACTATGGTAATGCAGGTGCTACCCTTACTCAAGAGCTGGCATTTAGCTTAAGCCAGGGGGTTGAGTATATTTCGAGATTGACTGAAAAGGGGCAAACCGTTGAGTCAATCACACCAGCAATGAAGTTTATCTTCTCAACCGGGTCGAACTATTTTCTTGAGATAGCTCGTATTCGTGCAGCAAGATTATTATGGGCATACATTGTTAAGGAGTATGGTGTTACATCAGATGAATTATGTAAGGCTAATATTCACACAGAGACTTCATCCTGGAATATGACTTTGTATGATCCATATGTAAATATGTTGAGAACCACTACAGAGTCAATGTCAGCTATTATTGGTGGAACCGATAGTCATACTACTCTCCCATTTGATTCTGCATATGGCGAGACTACTGAGTTTTCTGAAAGGATTGCTCGTAATCAGCAGTTGTTGTTGAAGAGTGAGTCACACTTTGATAAAATCAATGATCCTGCAGCAGGATCCTATTATTTGGAAAATCTCACCAATGAGATTGCTGAGCAGGCATGGAGTCTATTCTTAAAGATAGAAGAAGAGGGTGGTTTTTATAGTGCGATTTTGAAAGGCACTATTCAAAACATCATTGAGGAGACGAGAGAAAAGCGTTACAATGCGCTTGCTACTCGTCGCGATACCTTGTTAGGCATTAACCAATATCCAAACTTCACAGAGAAGATGGATAGAGAGTTAAGTGAGAAACTATTAGCGCCTGTAACTTGTAATTGCGGTGGTAATTGTGATGTCAAGACTCTGGGAGAGTATCGTGGAGCGTTAGCATTTGAGGCACTTCGTTACAGAACAGATGCGTTTGCTGCTAAGTCAAGAAGGCCAAAAGCCTATATGCTTACTATTGGTAACTTGGCAATGCGTAAAGCACGTAGTCAGTTTGCATGCAATTTCTTTGCATGTGCTGGATTTGAAGTGGTTGACAATAATGGGTTTAAGACTGTAGAAGAAGGTGTAGCTGCGGCTATAGCTGCTAATGCTGACATAACCGTTCTATGCTCAAGTGATGAAGAGTATGCCACAATGGCTATTCCTGCATTCCAGCAGTTGTCAGGAAAGAGTATTATGGTTATAGCCGGTAATCCAGCATGTACTGAAGAGTTACAGGCTGCCGGAATACGCCATTTCATTTCAGTTAAATCAAATGTATTAGAAACCCTAAAGTCTTTTCAGACTGAACTGGGAATATAACCTTCGAGTCGTAGAACAATTATCCGGAAGATGAATAAACTAGAAATTCAGGTCACCTCAGAAATCGGAGAACTTCAGGGCGTCATTCTTCACACCCCAGGTGCTGAGATAGAGAATATGACGCCAATGAATGCCGAGAGAGCTCTTTACAGTGATATCCTTAATTTGGCTATTGCCTCTAAGGAGTATGCACAGTTGGAGGGGGTTTTATCGAAGGTGTCACGAACTTTTCAGGTTAAGGATCTGCTTATTGAGACTTTAGCTAATGAAAAGGTAAAATCCAATTTCATCCAAAAGATTTGTAAGCTGGAAAAGGCTCCACAAATTGAGCCTTATCTCTATACACTGGAGGCCGATGAGTTGGTTAAGCATGTGATAGAAGGTATAGTGATGTCGAAGAATACTCTGACACGCTACCTGAGTAAGGAGCGCTACGAGTTACGGCCACTACATAATTTCTTCTTCACACGCGATTCAGCAGTTTCAATAGGTGGAAAAGTGTTGATTAGTCGGATGGCTAATCAGGTGAGAATGCATGAAGCCATGGTTATGGAAACTATCTTCAATTTTCATCCAGAGATACATGCTCAAACGCTTAGTTGTCCCGATAATCCTCTGCAACAAGAACCTGTTACCTTTGAAGGTGGGGATATCTTAGTGGCTCGCGATGATCTTATGGTCATTGGGTTGAGTTCAAGAACCACATCACAAGGAATAGATAAGATTGTTGAGTGTTTGAAAGGCAAGGAGATGATAAAACATGTCTTGGTTCAAGAGCTTCCATTAAAACCGGAGTCTTTTATCCACCTTGATATGACCTTCACCTTCTTAGATACCGATAACTGCATGATTTATGAACCAGTTATCATGAATTCAAACCGCTATTTGACCTTACATATTCAGATTGATTGTGGTAAGGTGATTAGCATAACGGAGGAGAAAAATTTGCTAACAGCTCTTAAGTCTTTGGGTATGGATCTGAAACCTATCTTATGTGGTGGGGATCATGATCGGTACAACATGGAGAGGGAGCAGTGGCATAGTGGGGCTAACTTTTTTGCGTTTGCTCCGGGCAAGATAATTGGCTACGAACGCAATATACATACCATTGAGAATCTTAACCGTAATGGCTTTGAAGTTTTACGAGCTGAGGAGGTCATCAATGGAAGTAAAGATCCTATGAGTTATAAAAAATGTGTTGTTACTATTGAAGGTTCCGAGTTATCTCGTGGAGGTGGCGGTGCACGCTGCATGACCATGCCGATAAATCGTAAGC
>JAJTBW010000259.1 GCA_021286705.1 Sphingobacteriia bacterium | reverse complement strand
AGAGGTATTTTTACTTGTTTATATGTAAAACTTGATGTACAAAATGCAATTACAAGCATAATTAATACATAAAACGACAATTTCAGTTTTAATTTAGTTCTAAACATATTGTTGATTTAATTTAAATGAATATTTCATGGTCTATAAACATTAGGGTATCCGTTTTCAGGTATCCAATATGAATCTAAATCATCCGTATAGCCCGTAGTTTTTCCATGTGCGTGAAACAACTGACCATTTCCCGCATAAAATGCAGTATGTTTTGTTGGCCATACAAACAAGTCTCCTTCTTTCACATCTGCAATAAAATTATCATAAGATGAAGTTCTTACAGTGACTTTACTCCAGTTCCCAGGAGGATTTCCCATCGAAGTTGTCCAAACACGCTTCTCATGTCCTGTTGCTCGGTTTACAAGTCCAGAACAGTCTATGCCATCTTTTGTCATACCACCAAAAAGATATGGAGCTCCTTCAAATTTCAATGCATTATCCAAGTAGCTTGGGGCATCTTCTTGTCCTGCGGGTTTAACCCCCGAAACAGAAGCAAAATAATAATCAGCAGAGTCACCTGAAGGTGTGTTTTCCCATTCAGAAAAAGATAATGCTTCAGGGGTACCTTCAACATGTCTCAGGGCACCATTTGGGGTCTCCTAGCGAAGTCTGGAGATTTTTTCAGGCTACTTGTTTTACCCTTGGGGCTATGTTTTTGAGAACAAAGTGGCGGAATGACGAAGACCGCTTTACCTATTCGGTTTAAATCTGCGTGGGCAGGTCATAAAAAAAATTTATACCGCTAAAATTGAAAATTCCTCATATCCCCATTTTGGGGATTTGGGGAAATACGGGGAAATTCAGTGTAAATTTCCATTAGGGCAATTTATCTGACCACCTTTTCTGACCACCAAAATTAGTTTTCTGACCACCTGACATTGTACAGAATGCCCTGTTATTGTTCGAACATTGCCCTATATGCTCATTTGAACAAACATTATTCCAATGGCTTCCGACCGTTTATCGGTCGTTTATCGGCTGTTTCGGTCATTTATCGGTCGTTTATTTGGGCAACTCATAATAAGTACCCCTCCCTGTTTCACCAATTCTTACCAATAGCTGTTTGTCGACCAAATTACGCAATTCATCAATTGTAACAGATTTGCCTATTTCATTAATTTCCTGGTATTCGCTATTAGTAATTTTGCCTTTTTCTTTTACATAGAGCATGGCTTTAATCTGTCTATCGCTCAGACCTAACTTGCCCAAATCTACTGCATTGTAAATATCCTTGCGGAAAACAATCAAAAAATCACTGCCGTCGTTTGTAATTGTTGGAGGTGGCAATTTTGCCAGTGAACATTGTTCAGTCATTATTTCAATGCCACGCCCCCACGATTCGACATAACCACTGCGAAAAAAAGCATTGGCAATATCAGGATTATACGGACGGGAAGAATGCTCGTGCATTAGTTTATCGACTGTCCAATTTTCGGGGAGTTGTCCTTCATTCCAAATTCTTATTTTATCGGCATACACCTTAATCTGGATAGGCGTACAGCCTGCATAATCTTTGTGCGCAACAGCATTTAGAAGTGCTTCACGCAAAGCTGCTACCGGATATTCATAAGTTTCTACACGAGAGATTCCTTCGTAGCTTATCATTGCCCGAATGTACTTGGTAAAAAGCAAATCAATTGTTTTTTCGACTTGATCCAACAAGTTGCCGTGTATGGTGTCCTGAAACAGCAAATCGCTTTCTGTGCGAAAAAAGCCGATTTTGATATATGCTCCAGTAACGAATTTCTCAGGGTCTGGGTGGAAAAGCAACAATGCTGCCCGTTTTAAATAACCGTTTTCAATAAGATTCAGGTTATTAAGTAATTGTTCGGTAGATTCTTTCAGGCTCCTTTCATCAAGGCGTTTGGCTTCAATTCCTTTTTTCTTGAAAAACTCAAAGGTTTCCTGTTTTAATTCGGAAATTTGAACACTTGGCACTGCAACACCATCCCATTTCTTTCCGTATTTGTGCAACAGGAACTTATCCAATGTAGATCCTTTCAACTCTTGTTTGGTAGAACCGCTACGAAAGTGATATTCTCCTTTGTAGTTGACCGGATTGGGATGTGGCTCAACAACAATCTCAATATAATCACCTTGCTCAGTCTGGTACAGATTGACAGGGGCAACGATTCCCAGAATTGTTGTTATCTTATTGGGTAGTTCTTCCAATAGTTTCTTGGCATTCTTTACTCCTACCACATTACCGTTATCGTCTTTACCAATGTAGAGCGTACCGCCTTGGGCATTGGCAAAGCCGCATATCCATTTCAGGTATTCGTTTTTCCAAACGGATTTGTATTCTATGTTTTGAGTTTCGGGCATTATGCTATCTATAATCTAATGAGTTATGTGAGGAATGCAATTGCGGTCAGCAAGGTAAAGCACACATTACCAACACTGAAATTTCGCTGCATTGCAATCGGAGCTTATTTAGTCTCGACTGGTCGTCAAAAGAAATTGATGTTGGCAGTTTCCGGATCAAAACGTGATTACATAGATAGTCTTTTTCAGAAAATCAAAAAATATAAACCTCAGCTGGAACAATCCACTGCATAATCTGGGATTAACTGGAGGTGCAGTAATTAATGTATTATTTCAATTATCTTACTAATTTCTTTATCATCGTACAAAATCCGCAATATGTATAAACCTGCATTAAGATGAGCGGAGCTGAGTTCTATTAAATTATTACCACTATGAAGGCGGCCGAAAAAGACGTTTTTTATATTACAAGTTTTGAAATCATAGATGTTAATGGTGCATTGTGCGGAATAAGTCATATTTATACTTATTAAGCCAATATTGGATACTGGATTGGGATAAATACTGACTTCAGGTTTTATTAATTCATCCGAATTAATATTTACAAGTTGACATAATGTATCCGGATATACAGGATTACCACCATTTGAATAACAAGCCAAGAAATCAATTCCTCCGATCCATCCACTCCAAGTTCCAAAGAATCCGCTTGTACTGCCTATTCCTTCAATTAGAGAAGGGCTATATGACTGATTTAAATTTATTTTTTTCCTCCATAATCCTGCAATCAAAACAGAATCCACTGATTCGACTATTGTCATTGGCAAACCTCCTATTATATCCTCACAAAGGTTTAATGTATCTCCTTGATTTACGTTAAAATCGTAAAGTAGCGTATCAACATTTGAGCATCCAGCTGAGTAATTCGAATTTACAACATAAACCCTTCGCTCTGATATATCTTGTCGAATTGCAGCTTGATACGTGTAATTGTAATCGTTCAATCCCGTTCCCAAAACTTTTTTATAGGTAATAGTCCCTATTATTGTATCACCACCAATTTTGTAACGATAGTATCCACAAAAATTTAACGGATTACCACATTGAAAATCAGTTCTTCCATAAATCCATTCAGCGTTGTCAGGTATTGGAACGTATGCGTGTTGTGCTCGAATTTCTTTGAGCCAAAAAGCACATAAAATGACTGTAATTAGAAGTGCATTCTTATAATTTGCTTTCATAATTTAATCTACTAGTTGAATTACTAAGTAAACAAATAACCGGTTCTTTGTCAAGTTGAATGGGTAAATTTGAATGTAAATGTAAAAAAGGCAAGGATATTCAGTCAAAAAAAATTGTTTATGAAGGCACTTATGGTAGAGAAGCCATGATTTATACAAGAAGTTAATTTTGATCCCCAAGATCACTAGTGTCCACTATATCTTAATGACAGGAAAATAAGATACTATATCCGCATCAAAAATAACTTTCTT
>JAJTBW010000047.1 GCA_021286705.1 Sphingobacteriia bacterium | reverse complement strand
TCCTCTCCCTATAAACTCGTGTAAGATAGGAACCGTATAGGTAGAGGATATAGAGGGGATATTGACAGGATATTGAGAGGATGTCTAGGAGAAGTTGAGGTGTCTTATCTTAAAATAGGTTTACAGTAAAGTAAATTCAATTCAGGATTATAAGATCAACTAGATAGCAATTTTTGTCATGTACTTAGATGTCTTAGTTTAAAATGTTATACAATATTCTATAAATGCTATAACAGTTTCCTATTCTTTCCGACATAGATTTGCTTTATTAAATATCAACAGAAATGAAAAAAGGAATAATTGTAATTGCAGTACTGTTACAGTTCATAATTATCACAAAGGTTAAAGGACAAATTAATCTGGAGCACACTTATAGCGGAGTATCGGCAGGTCTTGCGTATCTGGATAGTGATGAGCCAATGTTTTATACCATGGATGTGACGAACTCGAAGTGTAATATTTATACGCTGAATCATACGTTATGGAAAAGTATACCTCTTTCACTTCCCTCTAATTACTATTTAGCGGATATACAATATGTAACGAGGCATCTATTTGATAGTGATGATCAAATTGAATTACTCTATGTCGGATATAATTACAACACCACGGGGGCCTATTACACTTATGAGACCCGTATTGCAAATGAAGATGGAACTCTTTTGTTGACTGCACCCGGTGGCGGTTATAATGATGTCTTAGAGGTTCCTAATTTGGGTACCCGTCTCTTCCTTTATGTATATGATTATTCAGTCTCTCCGTATACAGTGACAACTAAGGTATATTCAATTCCGGGAACTCTTCCAACAGGTATGATTAAATCTTTGGATGAGCAGTCAGGAGCAACCATTGGGGTTTATCCTTCAGTGTTTTCTGATAAAGTTTCAGTTCGTTATACACTTCCGGCAGGAGTTATCAATGGAGAGTTATTAATTACTGATATTTCCGGAGCAACCATCCGTAAAATTAACTTGCTTAACGATGAAGGCAGTATAAACATCGATCTGTCTGATATAAAATCTGGAATGGTGCTTTTCTCTTTAGCTCATGGTACAGAGAGTAGAGTGGTAACAAAAGGGATAAAGATAAAGTAGGGAATGTCATTTTATTGTTACTCTTGTCAACAATTGACGGGATGACAAGAGAAGTGATCTATCTTGAAAATAAAAACAAAAACGCAACTCATATGAATATAAAAACAAAGCCAAGCATTGCATTAAGTGCCTCAGGATTTGTCTTTGACCCGGTTACAGGTGAGTCCTATTCGGTTAATCCTATTGGCTCAGAGATTCTCAAAATGATGGAGGAGGGAACCAATACTAGCCTGATAAAGGATGCAATACTCAAGAAATATGATGTAGATGAGGCTACATTCGAAAAGGATCTTTATGATTTTGTTGGGATGCTTGAGAATTTTAGAATAGTACAGCGCCATGACGAAACCAGTATATAATATAGCTGTTACAGGTCTAAATGCTATTGACAGTCCCGGTCCCGGGGTTGCTGTAATAAGAGGCCTGTTAGATTCAACTCATTTTGATGCCAGAATAATAGGATTAGCTTATGAATCGCTTGAGCCTGGAATCTATATGGACGATATCGTTGATGTAGTCTATCATGTTCCATATCCCGGTGCTGGTCTTGAGGCACTCTATGAGCGGATAAGTTATATCCATTCAAAAGAGCGGATAGATGTTATCATCCCGAATTTTGATGCTGAGCTATACTCTTATATAAAACTTGAAGAGCGACTAAAGCAATTAGGCATTGCATTGTGTTTGCCAACGATGCAGCAATTCGAGGAGCGACAAAAGGTCAATTTAAGCGATTTTGGAGAGAGGTATGGAATCAATGTACCTAAAAGCATGGTGGTGAATGATCTGAGTGATCTTCCTGAGGTAGGAAAGCGGTTTGATTATCCGGTGGTTGTCAAAGGGAAGTATTACGATGCAGGAATAGCATATAACAGCGAGCAGGTAAGAAGTTACTTTTTGAAGCTAAGTGCCAGATGGGGTGTCCCGGTTATTATTCAAGAGTTTATTCATGGAGCAGAGTTTAATGTTACAGGGCTAGGAGACGGAACCGGTGAAACAATAGCTGCAGTACCCATGCGAAAGCAGTACATTACTGATAAAGGGAAAGCATGGGGTGGAATCTCTATCTCTGATGAACGTATGCTGCAGATGACTAGAGATTTTATAAAAAAGACTAAATGGAGAGGTGGGTTTGAACTTGAACTTATGAAAGATAAGCAGAATGAGTTCTATCTTCTGGAGATCAATCCGAGGATGCCTGCCTGGATCTATTTGGCTGTTGGAGTAGGACAGAATATACCAGAGGCAGTAGTCAGGTTAGCATTAGGTGAAAAGGTGCCTTCCTACACGGAATATATTGTTGGAAAGATGTTTGTCAGATATGCATGGGATATGATTGTTGATGTAAATGACTTTCATGAAATATCTGCAATGGGAGAATTAAGAACATTAAAAAGGTAATACAATGGAAAGATTAAAATATGAGAGGCCTTTGATTAAGAAGCTAGAGAGTCAGATGCCTAATAAATATGGTTTAAGAACAGAATACAAGCCGATGACTGAAATTGACGGCGTTTTAATAAAAGATTTAATAAAAGATTTTGGGTCGCCGCTATTTGTTATTTCAGAGAAGAAAATCAGACAGAACTACAGAAGAGCTCAGAAGGCTTTTACAACTCGGTATCCAAAGGTACAGTTTGCATGGTCATACAAAACTAACTACATCGGTGCAGTATGCAATGTTTTTCATCAGGAGGGTAGTTGGGCTGAGGTGGTGTCGGGTTTTGAGTTTCGGAAGGCCTTGGATCTTGGAGTAAGTGGTAGGAATATTATCTTCAATGGGCCGGATAAAACGGAGGCCGATCTAGTTATGGCTGTACAGAATGATGCCCTGATTCATATTGACCATCTTGATGAGCTTTATTCATTAACAGAGATCGCCACGCAGATGGGAAAACGCCCCAGAGTGGCCATCAGAGTCAATATGGATACTGGTATCTTTCCGATGTGGGACAGGTTTGGATTCAACTATGAGAATGGTCAGGCATGGGATGCCCTCAATAAGATTATGCATGCCAATAAACTTGATCTTGAAGGGTTGCATTGCCATATAGGAACCTTCATTTTGCAACCATCCGCCTATGGCGTTGCTACTCAAAAGTTGGTTGATTTGGCAATGGGGCTGAAAAGAAAGTTCGGTCATGCTATCAAATACATAGATTTGGGTGGTGGTTTTGCCTCGGGAAATACTCTTAAAGGGGCTTTTCTGCCGGGTGCCGATACCAATCCAACATTCGACGATTATGCTGAAATAATAACATCTGCCTTGTTAAATAGCGAGTTGCCTCCATCTGATATGCCTGCTCTAATTTTAGAAAGCGGAAGAGCATTGATTGACGATGCAGGGTTCTTAATCTCTTCAGTTAT
This sequence comes from Sphingobacteriia bacterium, assembly GCA_021286705.1. Classification (GTDB taxonomy): domain Bacteria; phylum Bacteroidota; class Bacteroidia; order Bacteroidales; family TTA-H9; genus JAJTBW01. The sequence continues at coordinate 20,509 of JAJTBW010000047.1, read as the reverse complement.
TGCCAATAAAAGATCTAGTAAAGGAAAACGGGTTACCATTCTCGATGCAGGGGTGAATATTCTCTTTACCTCATTCTGGTATAATCATAAGGTTACTCCTGCACAGGAGTTCACAGGGTTTACCGAAGATACTACGCTGTATGGCCCTTTGTGTATGAATATAGATGTCATTAGAGAGGAGGTAACCCTTCCTTTAATGAATAAAGGAGATCAAATCGTAATACATCATGTCGGGGCTTATAATATGACGCAGTGGATGCAGTTTATTACTCTGCGACCAGCGGTGGTTCTTATTGATTTAAATGGGAAGGCTGAGTTAATCAGAGAGGGTGAAAAGAATGAAAATGTAACCTCAATGGAGCGAATCCCCTCCCATTTAAATCGAATTTAAGTTGAAATAGCCGAGATAATTTATGATTCTTCTGTTCTTAAGAGGGGGTGAAACCAATGTTAAGGGTCTACTATCTGATGACCTTATTTGCCCGGTTATAAAATAAATCATTGCAAGGTTGTTTTTACAACGACTATTTGTCAAATTTGTAGAGAATTAATACCATTGCAATAATGAAGTTACGTCTCCCTAACCGAGTCATTTGGATTTTCCTGGTTATCCTGTTTGTTATTGCAGAAGTGTCAGCGATATATCTTAGTTTACACAACTACACTCAGAACAAATCGGCTTACATTGAGAAGAAAAGCCGTGAGTTTGAAATAAGTCTGCAAGCGTCATTAAATCATTTTGAAAGAAGGTCATTGAACTATTATAATGATTTAGTCAAAGACTCCGGCTTTGCTCAGCTATTGCAAAGTGCAAATGGAGTAGATGCCATTCAGAAAGAGACCATAAGACAGCAGATTATCGAAAAGTCGGCTAATCTATATGAACAGCTGAAAGCCGATGGAATGCCTCTTTTCTCCTTCTTCTTTGCAGATAATACTAATCTGGTTAGATTACATGAGTTGGATATTTTTGATGATAATGTCTCAGAGGTAAGGCCATTGATACGTACGGTGAACACTAAAAGGATACCCCAAAAAGGCTTTGAAACGGGCTGTGCTACTGCAGGGTACTATTTCGTTTATCCTCTTTATGCTGAGGGGCACTACGTCGGTTGTGTGGAGTTTGGTGTCGATTTTATGGCCATTCGAAACGACTTAATGCGGATTTTCCCCTACGAGTTTGTCTTTTTGATAGACAAAGAGTCGGTTCTTCAAAGTACACCCTATGTAAAACTGGTTCATTATAATTTCAGTGATCTGAGTGAAGAGTTCTTCTATGAGAAGAGTGCTCAGGAAGGGTTGCAGCAAGATACGACCGGAGCGATCCCTCTAGCAGATATTATCGAATTTAACAAGGTCGATAAAGATCTTATAGAGGAGAATATCAACAAAAGAGAGCTTTTTGCTCATGGTGAAAAACTTGATAATGGGAGAAAATATCTTGCTCTTTTTGTTCCTTTAAAGTCATTTACAGGATCGGTAACAGCCTTTCTGATCGCCTATGCGAATGATGCAACTTTGATGGATTACCAGAAAGATTTGGTCATTATCCTGATTATTGCTGTTGGTGCATTGTTAGTCATCTTTTTTCTGGTTTTATTAGCAATTCGAGCTTTTAATTTAATTCGAACGAATCGAGATCAGTTACTTGAATCGGAGGAGAAGCTAAAGGAGCTAAATATTGCCAAGGATAAGTTCTTTAGCATAATCGCCCATGATTTAAGAAATCCTTTCCATGGACTTGTGGGGCTCTCAGAAGTTTTAATGGAGGATTATGATCAGATGGATTCTGAGCGTGTTCGTAGGTTCCATAAGTTGATATTCGAGAGCTCGCGTCAGGGATATCAATTGGTTCTTAATCTTTTAGAATGGACAAGAGTACAGACCGGAAGATTCCAAATGAAGCCTGAGAAAATAAGCATTGCACGAATCATCTCAGAATGTACCAATGTACTGGTTAATCAGGCTAACTTGAAACGAATTACTTTGCGTGCTCAGGTAAATAGCGGGTTATATGCCTACAGTGATTTTCAGATGACCGCTACAGTCCTTAGAAACTTGTTATCGAATGCAATTAAGTTTTCTTCAGAGGGTTCAGAGATCCTCGTAAGGGCTACAATTGTAAAAGGTGAGGTTTTGATTGAAGTTGAGGATCATGGTACCGGCATAGAGCCTAATGTCTTATCACAACTGTTTAATATTGGGGTGAGTCATTCATCTACTGGTACAGCAGGTGAAACAGGCACCGGACTAGGCCTTATTTTAGCGAAAGAGTTTGTTGAAAGGAATCAAGGTAAGATTTGGGCGGAAAGCAAACTTGGACAAGGAAGTATTTTTTCCTTCACATTGCCACTATATAAACTTTAAAAAGAATATTAATGGAGTCGGTTTCATGGATTAGCCGAATGAGTAACCTTGTGAAGAGCCGAGGTGGAATTAATTTAGCACAAGGGATTCCGGGTTTTGATCCTCCTGTAGAGCTAATACAGTTTCTTACCTCTCCAATGCCCTCCTATAGACATCAGTATGCCCAAGGAGCCGGTCATCCTGTTCTTCTGGAGCGTATAGCTTCTCTGATTGATCTTCAGTCTGCCAGTCAAGAGTCTTCATTACTGGTGCTTAATGGAGCCACTGAGGCTATCTCATTGGTATATCTACATGAGGCGTCAAGGTTTGGCAAAGAGTTTACTACAATGTCTATTGAACCCTCTTATGAGAGTTACTCACATCTTCCAATGGTATTTGGCCATAGATATATTGGGTTTGAACAAGATCCTGATGGAGATCTTGACCTCAATGCCATTGAAAAGACTATTTGCGAGGAAAAGGTAAATTTATTCATGTTAGCTTCACCCGGTAATCCGTATGGAAGAATCTATAGTGAGTCTGAAATCAGGGGAATAGACCAGATATGCAAGAATAATAACGTTGTTTTACTTTTAGATATAGTCTATAGGGATATCTATTACAATCAGCCTCCATGGCATCCGATTTCTTTATTACGCGATGGGTTGTATCTCGTTGGTAGCTTCTCAAAGACTTTATCTGTCAGTGGTTGGCGTGTAGGTTGGCTAGCAGGAGTCGAGGAGGGAATGAAGTCAATCTCAATTATGCATGATTATACTGGGTTATCTGTTCCCCATCCTTTACAACATGCCATCGCCGGCTATCTGAGTCAGGAGTCTCGAATGGAGAGATATCTAAATACTCTCAGAACAACATTGAAAGCTAATTACCAGTATTTTTCTGATGAGCTTAGTTCAATAGGATTTTGTGTTTCACCAGCACAGGGAGGATATTTCATTTGGGCAAAACTGCCTGAATTATGGCCTGATGGCCCGACATTCGCGGTTGATCTGTATGAAAAGACTCAAGTGGCTGTGGTTCCCGGAGTTCACTTTTACCAAGGTGCAAATAGATATATTAGATTTAATATAGCTCGTGGACGTTCTGAATTAGAGGCTGCCATAAACAAAATTAAGACCTATTCTCCTTTACCAATCTAAACCTATAAAAATGAGCAAATGGAAAGATAATGCAACATTTTTGCTATTAGAGGAGACTTTTAAAGGTACCTTTAATACTTATGGGCAGATCTTTTTAACTGATAACAGAGCCTTCTCTGTAGCTCTCTTAATCGTCACGTTTTTCGATTTGCATATAGGTTATGCGGGGTTCTTATCAGCACTGTTTACCAATTTTATAGCTCGACTTACCGGCTTAAACAGAAGTTCAATTCTTTCGGGTGCTTATGGCTTTAATAGCCTTCTGGTAGGTCTGGGTATCGGCTCTATGTTCGCCCCGTCTGTCTCTTTTTGGTTGATATTAGCATCTACATCATTATTAACGTTAATTATCACTACCGCTATTGAGGGCATCACATATCGGTATGCCTTGCCTTTTTTAAGTATTCCGTTTTTGATTTCCATTTGGATTGTATTACTGGCATCACGACAGTTTACCGCATTACAACTAAGTACTGACGGGGTATACTCTACTAATGAAATGGTTCAAACAGGTGGAATGGCTTTGCTTTCAATGCATGAATTTCTTAACCATTTGCCTTTGCCCTCTTCGCTTGATGTATACTTTCGTTCATTGGGTGCAATACTTTTTCAGTATCATCTGAGCGCCGGAATTGTTATTGCTGTTGGATTGTTACTGGTCTCAAGAATCTCTTTTATTTTAAGCCTTATTGGCTTCTATTCTGCATGGGCTTTTCTTAATGTCGGCGGCTATGATCTGCAAACCCTAAACTATACCTATATCGGGTTCAATTTCATTCTTACATCGATCGCTATTGGAGGGTTCTTTTTAGTTGCCTCAGGGTGGTCTTTCATGTGGGTGATTTTGCTAATGCCTTTAGTAGCATTTATAACCTCCGCCGCCGAAGGATTCTTTTTTGAATGGCAATTGCCAGTCTATTCCTTGCCTTTTAATATTACAGTGTTACTATTCCTCTACTATTTAAAGTTCCGGGATAGAAATCTATTCAGTCCGGCGTTAGTCGTCTATCAACACTTCTCACCTGAGAAAAATCTATACACACGATTGGGTTATGATGAGCGTTTTGGAGAGCGTCCATGGTTTAACTTTTCTCTTCCTTTCTGGGGTGAGTGGCAAGTTACGCAAGGCCATAGTGGGGAGTTTACCCATAAAGATGAATGGCAACATGCCTGGGATTTTGAGATCATTGATGAAGAGGGTTCGTTATATAAAGCGGATGGATCTCAAAAGGAACATTACTACTGTTTTGGAAAGCCGGTTGTTGCCCCTGCTGATGGCTGGATAGAGGAGATTGCCGATGGCGTTGATGATAATGTTATCGGGGGTATGAATCTTGGTCATAACTGGGGTAATAGTGTAGTCATAAGACATTCAGAACGATTGTTCTCAAAGGTTAGTCATCTTAAGAAAAATAGTATTACCGTCGTAAAAGGGCAGTGGGTGAAGCGCAATGATATCATTGGCTATGTTGGAAATTCCGGCCGTTCACCCAGACCTCATCTTCATTTTCAGATCCAGGAGACACCTTACGTAGGAAGTAAGACTATCTTTTTCTCTCTTTCCAATTACATCGTGTCTGATGTAAAAAGTCAGTTTATTGGTTCTGGAATTCCTGTTACTAATCAGTTGGTGTTGAATATTCAACCTGATGCCATGCTTGTCACAGGCTTAAGTTTTATCCCTGGGCAAATTATAGAGTGGGAGATAAAAGGTCTTAAAGGCCAAGACCATGAAAAATGGGAGGTGGGAAATGATATGTATAACAATACCTATCTCTTTTCAGAGGAACAGAAATGTAAAGCATGGTTTACCAATGACGGTCAGGTATTCAGATTTACCCATTTTGAAGGAAACAGAAAATCGCTCTTATATGCTTTTTATTTAGGCACGTTTGAGGTTGTTTTAGGTCAATATCGTGATGTAGAGATATATTCAGCAATTCCTTTGAGTTCACTTCGTCATGGACTACTTATGATGGCTCAGGATCTGCTGGCTCCTTTTTATAGGTTTATTAAGGTCAAATATAGATTAAGCTATTCAGAAAATAAGGATATCTTCTCAAGTCAAATGAGACTTAGAGCTACCGTATATACTGAGGTTTTCAATATGAATCGAGGCGAATTATCCGTCGAAACATTAATAGGAAAAGCCGGAATTGAGACTATTTTTGTGACAAACAAGAGGATTAAAATCGAAGCAAAAAGAATATAATATGAGAATAAAAGGAAATATACTGTTGGTATTAGCACTCTTCTTTATTCTTTTACCGACGCTAAAAGCGCAGGAGGTTAGGGGTTATCCATGGTTTGATGCAGCAACATTACGTTGTTATTATAGTCAACAATGGGATTCTTTAATTAACTATGGAAATTCCGCGCTGAAGGAGGGGCATGATTACTATTTTCTCAATGCTCGTATGGGTGTCGCTTGGTTTGAGAAAGGGAATTATAAAAAAGCTGCTACTTATTTTAAGAGAGCACTTAAGTACAATGGGCAAGATCCTTTCGCTTCAGAATATCTATTCTGGTCACTAAAGATGACGGGTCAGGTGAATGATGCTAATGCTGCTTTACGGCATCAATCAGATTCACTTATGAGAAAGCTAGGTGCTAAATCACTGATTAAGTTAGCCTATGTCTATGCTGAAATGGGAACTATTCTCACGAATGCAAACAAAGGCTTAGATTCTCGTGATTTAGACGGTACACTAAATGTTTACGGTGAATACGATCTGCCTGATAATGGCTATTATTTTCAGGCTGGCGGTGGCTTCTCATTGGGTAGATTGGGTCAGGTTTATCTCGGATATCAAAATCTTACTCAGGAGCGTTACCATAGGGTAAGGTTTGATGATATTGATACTCTTAGGCATAGCTATAATGTTGAACAGAACTCGTTTTATGCTTCAGTGCCGTTGGTAATAACGCCGGGACTTAGGGTTGTTCCTTCGGGTCATCTTGTTTTACAGAAGTACTCCCCTATTGCAGTGAGCTATGTCCCCTCAGCCGATAGTTTCGTTTTCCGTAGAAATAAAGTAGAACGTAAGGAGTGGGCTCTTGGGCTGGGAGTTCAAGCTGATCTAGGTACGTTTACTACAAGTGCTCATTTGAATTGGACAGAACTGGGTCTAAATCATCAAATGATTGTAGGCGGGGCTATTACATGGTACCCACAGGGCAATCTTAATTCATGGCTCCGCATGCATGTTGCAAATCTCTCTGAGGAAAATGATAATAGGATTATTTATGAACCCTCTTTTGGGCTAAAAGCTACGTCATGGCTCTGGCTTGAGGGTTCTTGTTCTTTTGGCGACCTGACGCACTATTCATCGGAAGAGTTATATGTACTGTTTAATAAGTTTGAAACAGCAGGAAACAGATACTCTTTGGCACTGCATTTTCCCGTGATGCCTAGTGCATTACTCTCACTTAGAGCCTCTATGATGGATTATAACTCGACTCTTCTTGAGTATAAAGTAAATAATGCCTCACAACTTATAGAACCCTCTTTTGAGAAATTAGATTTCTTACAGTATTCAATTATAGGAGCAATAAGATGGAACTTTTAAAGAGACAGGTTTTTATCCTGGGCTTTGTTTTTTACAGCTTAGTCGGATTCACTCAAAAGACCAATCCGGTTCAGTCAGCATTTCAGGATAGTTATAGCTTTGAGATATCGGGTAAGTATATCCAGGCAATTCAAGAGCTTAAATCGGTATACGAAGAATCTTCTTATCCTATAAATTTGAGGCTTGGGTGGCTCTACTATAAGGCTAATCAGTATACTGAATCGGTACGTTATTATCTGATAGCTTGTAAACTGATGCCTCTTTCTGTAGAAGCGCGTCTTGGCTTAGTCAATCCCGCTGCTCTTCTTGGCAATTGGGAACAAGTTAAGGTGGCTTATCAGGAGATTCTTAAAGCAGATCCCGGTAACTATACTGCTAATTTTCGTCTGGGTCAGATATGGTATAATAGACAAGATTATAAACGTGCTGCTGACTATTTTTCGAAGGGTGTGAATCTCTTTCCCTTCGATTATGATTGTACTGTTATGTTCGGATGGACCTGTTTAAAGACGGGTAAGCTTCGTGAGGCTAAGATATTATTTAACACGGCTCTACTTGTAAGGCCCGGAGATCCTTCGGCAATAGAGGGGCTTGGCCTTATTAAATAGAATATTCTAATTCGTTGGTATTTTCATTAAAAGTGATGGGTTGATTTGATGCTTTTAGCAGGACTGTCAAATCCATCAATTTAGGTAAATTTGCTTAAAAATCGGGAGATGAAAGCAGAATTACCGGCATTTGATTTTTTATTTCAGGAACAATTTACCAGACTCAGAACTAAAGAGGTCTTTGTTGGTGGTGTAGGCATCGGTGGTAATAACCTTATTCGACTTCAATCAATGACATCAGTAGACACTATGGATACTGAATTGGTTGTCCAACAAATAATCCGAATGGTGGATGCCGGTAGTGAGCTGGTTCGTCTTACTGCACAAGGAGTGAGAGAGGCGGAACATTTGGCTGTTATTAAGACACAACTTAAAGATTTTGGTTATAACGTACCACTGATAGCGGATATTCACTATTCTCCTGCAGCAGCCGAAGCGGCTGCTCGGATTGTAGAAAAAGTAAGAATAAACCCCGGTAATTATACTGATAGAAATACCGGAAAGATTCTATTTTCTAATGCTGAATATGATGGGGCTCTTGATAGAATCAGAGAAAAGATGGCTCCATTGGTTGCGATATGTAAGGATCATGGAACCGCAATGCGGATTGGTAGTAATCATGGAAGTCTCTCCGAACGTATAGTAAGTCGTTTTGGTGATACGCCTATGGGGATGGCCTATGCTGCCTTAGAGTTTATTCAGGTCTGCGAATCCTTGGGATACTATGATTTAGTGGTGTCAATGAAGGCCAGTAATACCCGTGTCATGGTTCATGCGACTCGTTTAATGGTTGATCTCATGGAGAAGCATGGTACAATATATCCGTTACATTTGGGAGTTACTGAAGCAGGTGAAGGAGAGGATGGCCGTATCCGCTCTGCTGCCGGTATAGGTACTCTACTTGCAGATGGCATAGGCGATACAATACGGGTTTCCTTAACTGAAGAGCCGGAAAATGAACTCATAGTTGCTAAAACTATTCGGGATGTTTTTTCAGAACCCGACCCGGAAGAGAGATTTTTTAGGCCATCCACTTTACCATTTAATCCTGTTGAGTATTCCAGAAGAGAGACCCATGAGACATGTGGTATTGGAGGAACAAATCCCGGTGTCGTCCTGACACTTCCCGATAGTGATTTTCCGCTTATGGCCGATGGAAGACTGGTTGGTAAGAAAGGGAAGATCTTAAGTGATTTCATGGGGCTTCCTGTTGAAGAGGGTGACACGGTAGCGCTTCTTCGCGATGTTGATAGCATTAAGTTGCCCGTAAAAGGAAAAGGGGAGCTGATTCTTATGGCTGTTCCTTTTTCTATGGCAGTTAACAAAACAAGGTCAGCAATCATGCGTCTTATTGATCGCCAGGATAAACACCCTGTTATTCTTTGTTATAACGACAATGAACCCGATGAGGAGCTCTATGCTGTAAGAGCCGCTGCTCAACTTGGGCCACTTTTTATTGATGGTCTGGCTGATGGTGTTGATCTTCTTCACACATCTCTTCCAGATGAAGTGCTTAGTCGTATCGCTTACGGTATCCTACAGGCCACTCGTTCCAGAATAACTTCAACAGAGTATATCTCCTGCCCCTCTTGTGGTAGAACAAAATATAATATTCAACTGGCGGTAAAGGAGATCAGAAGTAAGACCTCTCATCTTGCGGGATTGACCATAGGAATAATGGGTTGTATTGTTAATGGGCCAGGCGAAATGGCTGATGCTGATTATGGATATGTGGGTTCAGGGAATGGAGTTATTACCCTTTTTAGAGGAAAAGAGCCGGTGAGAAAAAACATCCCTGAGGAAAATGCGGTACAGGAATTGATAAACATCATCAAAGAGGATGGAAGATGGATTGACCCACAATAGTCCGACCACCTTATCGATCAGTTGTGGCTGATCACAAATAGATAACATATTATCGTAAACATTGTAAGCAAAATGGGGTTATAACAACCTCCTTTGCCTTTTACAGCTTAGGTAATAATTGAAAATTGATTGAAAGATCGAATAGTAAGCTCAGATTAAAAAAGAATTAGTAATGTATAATTACCATACGCATACATGTTTTTGTGACGGGTCAGATGAGCCAGTCAAATATGTCCAAGAGGCGCTTAATAATGGGTTTAAGGCGCTCGGTTTTTCTGGTCATGCACCAGTCCCATTTGAGAATAGTTTTGCCATCAGGGAGGATAGATTAAATGATTATCTGGCTGCAATAAATAGTTTGAAAGAGCAGTTTTCAAACAGTATTGAACTGCTATTGTCATTGGAAATTGATTTCATACCCGGGGTTACTAAGCCCTTTTCAACATTTGTTTCTGAGTGTAATCTAGATTATTCAATTGGCTCTGTTCATCTGGTTAAGCCGGAGCATTCTGAAGAGCTATGGTTTATTGATGGGTCAGAGCAAAAGACTTATGACAAAGGGGTTAACGAGCTGTTTGCCGGAGATATCAAACGAGCTGTAAAAGCCTATTTTTTGCAAATAAACCAAATGATCGAGACAGAGAATCCGGATATTATTGGTCACTTCGATAAGATAAAGATGCATAATGCCGGTCGCTGGTTCAATGAATCAGATAAATGGTATACCGATCTTATTAAAGAGACGATTACGCTTATCGCCGAGAAGGATTCTATTGTGGAGGTAAATACCAGAGGTGTTTATAAGGGAAGATGTAATAGTTTCTTTCCTGGACTACCGGAATTACGGCTTTTAAGAGAGAAGCGGGTTAGGTTGATTACTAGCAGTGATGCTCATAAGCCCAATGAATTAACACTAGGCTTAAACGATGCAAATGCGATGGTTATCTCTTTAGGATATAAACCAGCTAAAGTTGATACCCTCTTAAACGGATACCTTCTTTAGAGTCCTGTGCTAGAATGATAGTCTAATTTCTCTAATTTAACATGGTATAGGCATAGTGAGTTTCAATGAATCTGGCTGTGTGTATAATTTATTGGTCAATCCCTTTTTCTAATTTTTAAGTAAAGTGTTATAGATAACATTTATTATTCAGGAGTTCTATAATTTCTTTTCCACTGATTATGTTGTATTTTTTCTAATTATGAATTTATTTTTTTAAAATAGAGAGAAAGTTTGGCCTTTGATTAAAATGAGATTATATTTGCATTGATAATTTAGTTTTGGTTAACGTTTAGTCCAGGTATTGCAATGAAGATGAAATATAAAGTTCCGGCATATGTTCTTTGGTTAACACTGTTTATATCAGCTGTTTTACTTCTCCTAGGATTTACTGGGTATCTGTTTAAATCTGGGTTTATGTGGTTTGGATTTGGTATCAGCGCTCTAAGCTATTTATGGGTTTGTTTAAAACTGGCATTAGAAATTGGCACAAAAAGGGGGCTATTTATGTTCTTTTACCTCAGTATGGTTCTTTTACTTCCCTATTTATCCATGATCTTTTATTTAATCAGGTATGAATCTGTATGGGAGTTAAAATCATTTAGATATAATAAATTGTCTTGATTATAGTGAGGTAGGGTCAGTATTTTAAAGAATCTCGATCTGTTTTTTAATTGGCTGCTGGCTGCTGGCTGCTGGCTGCTGGCTAATGGCTACTGGCTACTGGCTACTGGCTGCTGGCTACTGGCTACTGGCTACTGGCTACTGGCTACTGGCTACTAGCAACAACTGCTGGCTGATAAAACCAATTTACGAGAGAGAGGTATCAAATTGGTAACTTTGCACTATGATAGAGCTTCCAATAACCACTATTCGAAAGGAATTATCAGCGCAAGTATCTCGAGGATTATCGCAGTTTATAATTTCTGCACCTCCGGGTTCCGGGAAATCCACGATGGTTCCACAGTGGCTTCTTGAAGTGTCTAAGCTCGATAACAAGGTTATTTATGTATTACAGCCTCGTAGGATTGCCACTGTACTTTTGGCTGGTTATATCAGTGAATTGAGAGGAGAGAATGTTGGAGAAGTAGTTGGTTACCTAATTCGACATGAACGTAAGGTTTCGAAGAATACACGTCTTTGTTTTGTAACTGAGGGCATTTTAATGAATAGGCTTCTGCAGGGCGATCTGCTGGAGGAGGTTGGTGCAATCATATTTGATGAGTTTCATGAAAGGCATTTAGAGTCTGATGTTAGTCTATCATTGGCTCTGTTACTTCAGAAAAGATATAGACCCGATTTGGTTTTAGGTGTGATGTCGGCAACTATTGATGTTGACTCGGTAAAGCGGTTGATGCCATTATCTGAGTTATTTAGGTCAGATGGCGGACTCTTCTCGGTGAAGACTGGTTTTCAGACAATCGGTCCATCTCAGAAACTATGGGAGGTTGCAGCCGAGGTAGTTGTCCGTAATAAAGATATATTTAATGAGGGAACATGCCTTGTTTTTATGCCGGGCATCTACGAGATTAACAGTACAATAAATGAGATATTAAAAAGGGGACATTTTACAAAGGAGCAGGTAATTCCGTTACATGGGTCATTGTCGATAGTTGAGCAAAAGTCTGCCTTAAATCCAAAGTATCCTAAAGTGGTTGTCTGTACTAATGTAGCTGAGACATCCTTAACAATACCCGGCGTGAGGTTGGTTGTTGATAGTGGTTTGGCTAAGGTAGCACGTTATGATGCTTTAAGAGGTTTGGATATGTTATTTACTGAACCTATAAGCAAGGCCTCTGCCGATCAAAGAAGAGGGCGTGCCGGTAGAACTCAGTCAGGAGAGTGTATCCGGTTGTGGCGTGAGTTCTCACATCTTCAGAAGTCAGATTATGATACTCCTGAGATCCATAGGAAAGATATCGGTAGTGTCGTTCTGCAACTTATTGCTGCTGGACTTGATATTTATAATGATATTCATTGGATAGATCCGCCATTGAAAACCTCAATTGATGCATCGATTAGTTTATTACGAAGTCTGGGTGCATTAAACGAGAGGAATAGGGTGACTCTCATTGGAGAACGAATGGCTTTGCTGGGTTTTACTCCTCGTTTATCAAAGCTCCTTGTCAATGCATCTGAATCAGGGTTAGAGGCCTTTGCGTTGATGGCTATCGCAATTGAGCAGAATGATTCCATTTTGGAAGATACAGATGACCCTAATAAATTACATCATCGAGAGTCATTCCTTAGCCCGTGTTACTCAGATCTTTGCTATGATATTAATGCATTGATTCATCTTTCACAACAAGACTTCTCATATTCAGTAAGTGAAAGCCTAGGAATCAAGTTATCAAATGCCATTCGTTGCTGGAAGACCTTAAAACTACTCATGCAACAGAAAGGCTCTGCTGAGTTATTAATTGCACCAGAGAGACAGATGTCGACGATTGAGGAATCGCAGTTTAGGAGGCTTATTTTTAACGCTTATTCAGATAGGTTAGCAATACGGCAGAATCTTCGTACTCAGATTTGTCAAATGTTTGGTAAAAAGAGCGGGTATCTTGTCCCTAAGGCATGGTCGAAAGAGATTACGCATCTGGTGTCTATTCAGTTGGAGGAAGAGAAGAGATCAACAGGAAAGCGGATAGCAATTAAAAGATATTCAAAAATAGAAGAGGATTGGCTTAATGAACTTAGAGGGGTTTCGGAGCGTTATGAATCAGTAATTTGGAATGGCAGGAAGCAAAGAGTTATAACTATTCTTGAGGTCATTCTTGATGGCCTTTTGCTAGTAAGAGAAGAGAATGATGAGGTGATAGATGATGAGAAGGCTGTAGATGCGATTCGTAAAGCAATTGAGAATGGTGAATTGGATTTTAACGGTTGGTCAGAGGCTTCCCTTCGTTTTATTAGAAGGGTGAATTTCTGTGCAAAGAACTGCCCAGAATATGAGATTCCTGTTATTGATGATGAGGCCAGGGAGTTCATCTTAAATCAGAGTCTCATTGGTACCAGATCGAGCAAAGACCTTAATCAGGTTGATATTTTACCTATTGTTAAAGACTATTTAAATCCTTTACATTTATCGGCTATTGATTCACTTGCCCCTGAGGAGTTCCAACTTCCCGGAAGAAAACGACCATCACCTCTACGATATACTGATGATGGTGAGTGCATATTGTCGGAGGTCATACAAGCATTATATGATTGTCCTCTGCCGGTCACGGTTGCGGGAGGTAAATATGCAGTTCTTTTTGAACTATTATCGCCCGCAAGGCGACCTGTTCAAATTACCCGAGATCTTGATCAGTTTTGGAAGGGATCATACTTTGAGGTAAAGAAAGAGCTAAAAGGAAGGTATCCTAAGCATGAATGGCGGTAGTCAGAGCTCCTTTTTTCTTTGTCTTATTAATTTGTGCCTCTCCCCACTGCCCCATTTGATCAATAATTGGCATTAAAGATTTTCCAAGCTCAGAGATAGAGTACTCCACACGTGGAGGTATCTCAGCAAAGATCTTTCTTTCAATAATACCATCATCTTCAAGTTCACGCAGTTGAGATGTGAGCATCTGTTTGCTTATGCCCTCAATTGTACGCTGCATTTGCCCAAAGCGATTAATATTATTGGAGATCAGGTGAATAATAATCAATTTCCATTTGCCGCCAATTATCTGCATCGTATAGGTCACGGGGCAGTTATGCACCTTTATAGTTTCGTCAAGATTATTTTTTAGTTCATCCATTTAATTAGTAATTGAAAATCAATAATAGTATGATCTGTAAGACTAAGCTATTTATTTATGACTACTTGTGTTATTGGAACAAAGGTAAATACATTTGCAGAAAAAATACAGCATGAAGAATTTAATTTTATTTGCGCATCCAAACCCGGCTAGTTTTTCAGCAGGCGTTAAAGAGGCAGTATCAGAGCTCCTGAAGAGTCAGGGAGAAGAAGTTATTGTTAGAGACCTATACGGTATAAACTTTGAGCCGAGGTTAAGCGCACAAGATTTTCAATCATTCCAACAGGGGAATATCCCAGCTGATATTGCTGCTGAACAGGGTTTTATCAGTCAATCTGATCGTATCATAATAATATTCCCAACATGGTGGTCAGGCATGCCCGCCATTTTAAAGGGGTATATTGACAGGGTGTTATCGTATGGTTTTGCTTATAAAATGGGTGCAAATGGACCAGAAGCATTGCTGAAGGGTAAAAAGGCTGTTATCATTACACCACAAGGAACTCCGGCAGAGATATATGAACCAAATGGGTTTTACAAATCTTTTGAGGTAACGCAAGATATTGGGATCTTTAACTATTGTGGGATTGAGGTAAGCAAGCATTTTAATTTGGCTGCAGTAACCTCAGTTGATGATGCAACCCGTAAGAGCTACATTGAGCAAGTAACTTCATTCTTTAAGAATTAAACTAGGCTATGTTTGCTTGATTTTATCAGCCAGATTGACTTGATTTTTATTGAATAAATGGTTGGTCTAAATTGAGACAGGAGATGCGAGGAGATTGAAACAATTTATCAATCTCCTCGCTTTTTTCTTCCAGAATATATAAAAATAGGAATTAGCAGAGAAAAGGGTAGTGATAAATACCTTTTTACTGGTCTTAGGAACGCTTTTGAAAAAGAAGGGATGTCAGATTTATTGGTTGGTTTGTTTAATCTTTACAAAGAATAGCACTCCTGAAAGAGATGCAATAACGACGCCAACGACAACAGATATTGTATACGGAAGCTGTAGTCCTTCGGGAGCCACAAAGATATATGTTGAGATAACAGCAGTCATGAAGAGAGCGGGGATAAGTGTTAGGAAGTACCAGTTGCTTTTTGATGCAAGATAGAGCGTGATAGTCCAGAGGACAATAGTTGCTAGCGTTTGATTTGACCAGGCCATATAACGCCAAATGATAGCAAAGTCGAATTGGGTGATTAGAAAGCCTACGACAAAGAGTGGGATTACGATAATCATGCGTTTTTTTATGCTCCTTTGATCCAGATGCAGGAAGTCGGCTACAATTAATCGGGCACTTCTAAATGCGGTATCACCTGAAGTAATTGGAGCGGCTACTACACCTAAAAGGGCTAAGATACCACCAAGTTTTCCAAGGAGAGAGTTAGAGATTACATTGACTACCCATGCGGCATTTCCTTTATGTTCAGTCATAATAGTATTTAGTTGATCAACACCACCAAAATAGGCCATTCCGGCAGCAGCCCATATTAAGGCAACAACGCCTTCGGTAACCATGGCACCATAAAATACTCTTCTTCCAAGTTTTTCATTCTCTATACAACGTGCCATTAGAGGAGACTGGGTGGCATGAAACCCGGAAATGGCTCCACACGCAATGGTGATAAATACTAAAGGCCAAATAGGATAGGCATCGGGATTGTGATGCATGTTGGTAAAACCGTAGGGGAAGACCTCAGGAATAGAGTAATTATTGCTAATTATGCCGAATAAGATACCAATAGCCATGAAGAGAAGAGCAAATCCAAACAGAGGATAGATATGACCTATTAATTTATCAATAGGCAGCATTGTAGCTAAGATGTAGTATATAAATACAATTGCTCCCCATGTGGGAATTCCGATCTCAAATAATCCATTTAAGATAGCAGCAGGGCCGGATACAAATACGGCTCCCACAAGTAACATCAGAATAAGAGTAAAACCCCGCATGAACTGTTTTACTCCATTACCCATCCATTCACCAACAATCTCAGAGATGCTGGCTCCATTTCGTCTTATTGACATCATTCCGCTTAAGTAATCATGAACGGCACCGGCGAATATATTTCCTAAAACAATCCAGATGAAGGCCACAGGACCCCACATTGCACCAGCCACAGCACCGAAGATAGGCCCTAGTCCGGCAATATTAAGAAATTGAATCAGGAATACTTTTCCCCATTTCATTGGGACATAGTCAACACCGTCTGTGGAGGTATATGCGGGTGTCAGGATATTTTCATTTGCCCCGAAAATTCGCTCAATTACTCTGCTGTAGAAGAAATATCCCGCCAGCAGAAGAATAATGGAACCGATAAACGAAATCATGATTGTTTTTGTTTAATTTTTCTGGTTTGGCAAAAGTAGTAAAGTACCCCACTTGTTAACTTATCCTTAAAAACATTTTAGCTTTTCGTATTAACTGTTTTTTATTAGCCAGAATTGATAAATTCGCACAAGAATCAGGTTCAATGGCAAAGCGAAAAAGAAAAACAAGGCAAAAATCGAATATTATCGATAGGTGGTTTGATAAGTTACTCAATATCATAATCCCTAAGAATAATGAAAGAATCAAAAAGAGGAGAGGGCCTCAGCCACTCAGTTATGAAGAATTGGTAACTGGTGATTTAAAAAATCAAGGCAAGAAAGGATATTTGCAAAATGATGAATTTGAGAAATTGGATGATGTTACCTTGGTTAATCCTTTGCCAATAGATAATCTCGATAAAATTGAGGAGTCTTTTCCTGTCTTGAATAAGCCATCACATCGTGATCGAGAATTAAACTCTCAAAAGCCTAAGAGAAGATCTACAAAAAGGCGCAGACGCTCAGCAAATGAGAGCAGTGGGTTTTCAAAATCAATTAACAATACTTTTGATCGAATATTCGAACAATTGTTAGGAGATGATCAAAAAGAGATCGCAAAAGAGCCTAAAAGTGAATTAGCCACAGGTAACTCCAATAACAACTCCATACTGCCCGCCGACGAGGATTTAATGGATTGGGTTGCCCCTGAGGAGATAAGTTTAGAGCAGAAACCCTTAGCAAAAAAACGGCAGCCAAATCCTAAGAAGAGAACACATAAGCCTCGGATTAAGGAGAGAAGTATACGTAGAAAAGCAAAGGCTAAACCTAAGAAGGGCAACATTTGGAAATATCTTCCTTACGAATGGCGTAGAGGTTGGGAGACATTTTTGTTCAATATCTATCTGAGATCTATGCCACATGACCCCTGGCTAGAGAACAGAGAATCGGGTGACGAGGCAAAGTCTGTTTTTATTCTGAAAGAGCTTGAATATGTGTTTAGCTCATTTATGACCTTTGTTTTTGCAGGTCTATCTGCATGGCTTATATATCAGTTGTCGGTAATTCTTACAGCATCCTTCTTTGGCATCTCCTCAGTTTTATATTATTTTGAGGTGATGTTTCCTGTGGGCAATAGCTCTCCGTTATGGACTCAGCACAGCATTATTATGATTACCCTGTCAGGGCCACTGATGTCATTAATAATCGGTCTAATCACCTTCTTTTATGTTATAAAGAAGAAAAAGACCAGAGGCTTAAATAGGCTCTTCTTTATGTGGCTCTCTTTTCACCTTTTTAATCAGTTCTTCGGGAGTTTTGTAGCTGGGGTCATTACCGACCAGGGATTTGGTTACGTGGCCAATTGGTTATATATGGGCATTATCCTGAAGTTTGCATTCTCTGTTTTGGCTCTCTTTGTGATGGCGTTTGCTGGATATAAAGTAATGCCATATTTACTTACAACTGCCGGAAAACCAGAACGATTGAAGCTTGATAATAGAATTAGTTTTGTGATTACTCAGGCTGTGCTGCCTTGTTTGGTTGGGACTGCAGTTCTGTTGTTACTTCGACTTCCAAATAAAACGCCTCAGCATCAAGAGATATTCTTATATGACTCTATTACTTCAGGGGCTTTGATTATCCTTGTGTTGGGTATGTTCTTTAATCTGAAAGCCAAGATAGCTAGTGTAAACCATAGAGTAAGTAACTATAAAGTAAGTCTTCTATGGCTTGCAGGCCTACTGGTATTAATACTCGCCGTTAGATTGGGACTTGCAAATGGTTTGCTTATTGTTTTTCGGATAGTTCTCCATATCTCAAGTTTTAATTAAGTCGCGAACCTTAGTTGCCCTGTTAAATCCCCAATTCATTATATCTTTTGGCGAATTAGGCCATTAACATTAAAGCGAACCAATTGGGTTTGTAGATTGGGCATAGGCTCTTGCGGTGAAATCTCATGTAAAAGTGGTAATTTTGCAGTTCTAAGAAATAATAAGTATGGCTAATCAGGAAGATATCTTTAAGAACATTGTATCTCATGCCAAAGAGTATGGGTTTGTTTTTCAATCAAGCGAAATCTATGACGGGTTAAGTGCCGTTTATGATTATGCACAGTATGGCGTTGAGTTGAAAAAGAATATTCGTGAGTATTGGTGGAAATCAATGGTTCAATATCACGAAAACATTGTTGGGATTGATGCAGCCATATTTATGCATCCTACCACATGGAAGGCCTCAGGACACGTTGATGCTTTTAATGATCCTTTAATCGATAACCGCGATTCAAAGAAAAGATATCGTGCCGATGTACTTGTTGAAGACCATCTGGCTAAGATTGAAGGTAAGATTAATAAGGAGGTCGAGAAAGCAGCAAAACGTTTTGGAGAGGCTTTTGATGAGGCACAGTTTAGGGCAACTAATACAAGAGTTGTTGAATATCAGACTAAATCTGATGAGATAAGGAAGAGATTCTTCAGCGCTCTTGATAGAGGAGACCTTGAGGAGGTAAGACAAGTTATTATTGATTGCGAGATTGTTTGTCCAATTAGTGGTACAAGAAACTGGACAGAAGTCAGACAGTTTAATTTGATGTTCTCAACTGCTATGGGCTCTGTTAGTGAGGATGCAAGTACAATCTATCTTCGTCCCGAGACAGCACAAGGTATTTTTGTCAATTACTTGAATGTTCAGAAAACAGGCAGAATGAAGATACCCTTTGGGATTGCTCAAACCGGTAAGGCTTTTCGTAATGAGATTGTAGCTCGTCAGTTTATATTCCGTATGAGAGAATTTGAGCAGATGGAGATGCAATTTTTCGTTCGACCCGGTACTGAAATGGAATGGTATAACTACTGGAAAGAGACTCGCATGAAATGGCACCACTCATTAGGTATGCCTGTTGAAAAGTATCGTTTCCATGATCATGATAAGCTCGCGCATTATGCAAATGCCGCTGCTGATATTGAGTTTGAGTTTCCTTTTGGATTTAAAGAACTGGAGGGAATCCACTCTAGAACCGATTTTGATTTAAGTGCACATCAGAAATACTCTGGCAAGAAGCTTCAATATTTCGATCCGGAATTGAATGAGAGCTATGTCCCTTACGTTGTGGAGACCTCTATTGGCCTTGATAGAATGTTTCTGGCTATCTTCAGTAACGCCTATACTGAAGAGAAATTAGAGGATGGCTCAGAGAGAGTTGTTCTTAAGATCCCGGCAATGCTTGCACCAGTTAAGGCTGCAATTCTTCCTCTAGTCGCTAAGGATGGTCTTCCGGAAAAGGGGAGAGAGATCATGGAGATGCTTAAGTATGATTACATGTGCCAGTATGAAGAGAAAGACTCAATTGGCCGTCGTTATCGTCGTCAGGATGCAATTGGTACTCCATATTGTATTACAGTTGACCATCAGACAACCGTGGATAATACTGTTACAATAAGAGATCGTGATACAATGGAACAGCACAGGGTTGCTATTGTTGATCTTCCATCAATTATTGGTAGTAAACTCAGACCTCGTAGCTAGTTCTATTACGATAAAATAATTCTATCGGGAGCGATACAGGCAAGTCTTGTATTGCTCCTTTTTATTTGGTTATAATAAGTTTATATATACCTCTTTCCTGACTTCGACACAGGGACACCCAGATGAAAGGCCAAAACGCTTTATAAGATAAACCTTCTCTGCCTCCCCGCCTCTTCGCTTCTTTGTCTTCAACTCCGCTCAGGCAGCGACCCGGTGGTTGAGCGTAGCCTTCGACTCCGCTCAGGCCGCGACCCGGTGGTTGAGCGGAGCCTTCGACTCCGCTCAGGCTGCGACCCGGTGGTTGAGCGAAGTCGAAACCATGGTATCCTTTGTATCCCGCCTGTACTTCTCGACTCCAGCTCTTGTTCTCGACTTCTCCTC
>JAJTBW010000046.1 GCA_021286705.1 Sphingobacteriia bacterium | reverse complement strand
TTGGCTTTGTCGATTAAAGAAAAAAATCAAATTTATGTTTTTGGAAGTTCCCTATAGAGAGCCTGCTTATATTATCTTCGTACTTTAACAGCTAGCAAAAACAAGGAATATGAAGAGATATATTACTGTTATCAACATTCTGCTTTATCTATGTATAGCTCCAGCATCCTATCTTTTCGCTGAAGTAAACAAACCTGAGATAATTCACTATGCTCCCTACTTATCCTCAACAAAAGATTCATCTCTAACTAGCGAAACGCAAACAGATTTTGCGCAGAAAATGATGAGAGCATCTGACTCTATTAGAACGATTGATTCACTTAGGGTACTTGTACTTAAAGAGGAGTTACTTTTAGTCAAAGCATCAGACAAACAGCGTAAAAAAGAGATAGAGGTGAAGCTTAGGAACCTAGAGAGGAAAGACTCTCTAAGAATACAAGCTGTTAATAGAAAAATCGATTCCCTTCGCAAAATAACCAAAGGATCTCCGGTATTACTATCAGATGACACCCTATTTATGATATACACAAGCTATGGACCACTTGCCGCTTCGGAAAGGGCTAAAAGGGTCTCTGAAAGCTTAGACAGAATTAAAACAGATTATTACCTAGACTCAGCCAGCTTTACTCTTCAAAAAAATGAAGAGACTTACGAAATTCTTTACAATGGCAATCGCATTGCATCTGTCACAACCAACGATGCACTCTGGGCAGGGATATCTATACAAGACTTAGCAAGCGACCGCCTGAATACAATATCAAAAGCACTTATCACATACAAAGAATCAACCAGTTTCACCAGAATATCGATTAAAGTTTTATTGGCACTTGGTTTTCTGGTCGTTCTATTCATATTTATACGTCTAATTCATAAAGGATTTAAGAAACTAACACTTTGGTTTACCACAAACCATACCGCATGGATAAAAGGGATACATATCGGCACATATGAACTCTTATCAGTAAACAAAACATTAATCTTACTAGTGCGCTCTGTTACTATTTTAAAATGGATACTAATACTCTTACTCATCTACCTATCGCTTCCAATCCTTTTTGGTCTTTTTCCATGGACTGAAAGTCTAGCGGAGAAACTCCTCAACTTCATACTGCATCCGTTCTCAAGATTTTTCGCAGCAATAATTGCTTTTATTCCTAATCTCATCTCCATTGGTGTAATAATTCTAATAACTTTTTACATAATCAAAGGGCTAAAATTCCTTACCGGTGAAGTTGAAAAAGGAGCCCTTGTTATACCAGGATTCTATGCAGATTGGGCTATTCCCACCTATAACATAGTGAAAGTCTTAATCTATGCTTTCTCATTGATTGTTATCTTCCCTTATTTACCCGGTTCTAACTCCCCCATTTTCCAAGGGGTCTCCATATTTGTCGGTATTCTGTTCTCTTTGGGCTCAAGTACCGCCATATCAAATGCTGTCGCAGGTATCGTTATGACCTACATGCGACCATTTAAGATTGGAGATAAAATCAAGGTAAATGATATTGTCGGAGTTGTCGTAGAAAAAGGGCTTTTAGTCACTCGAATCAAATCAGTTTATAACGAGGAGTATACGGTTCCCAACAGTATGCTACTTGGAAACTACAGTGTTAACTATTCTCGCTATTCTGAAGAAAAAGGTCTCATATTAACAACCTCAGTAACCATTGGATACGATGCCCCATGGAGAGATGTCCATAAAATATTAATACAAGCAGCTGACAGAACGAGTGATATTCTAAGAGAAAATAAACCCTATGTCCACCAATCCGGATTAGAGGACTTTTATGTTGCCTACACCCTTCACTTCTTCATAGATAAACCTACTTTAGCTCCCGCCATACTTTCTGAACTTCACGGACATATTCAAGATTGTTTCAATGAAGCCGGAATCGAGATCATGTCTCCTCATTACAGGGCAGAAAGAGATGGTAATCAGGTAACCATTCCAGCTGCCTATCTCAACACTGACCAAAATAAAGAATAACTATTACTTTATAAATTAACGGTATCAATCTGTTGATTAATCTGGCTGAAGATGAATTGCTAAAATCATTTAAACACCAGATTAAAGATTAGCAACACCCAGCTGTGAGCTAGCAGCCAGTTTGCCAGTAGCTAATAGATTCATCATTCACTTTTTTGATTCATCAACCTTCAGGAGTAACAGGCGTAGGTATTAAAATAATGTACCTCTTAATTATCTTTCACCTTTGACCTCGTGATAGAATTGATCCAAGAACTGCTCCATAAAAACATGACGATTAATAGCGATGGTCTTAGCAGAAGAAGTATTTAATCGATCTTTGAGTAGAAGGAGCTTTTCATAAAAGTGGTTAATCGTTGGTGCTGTTGAGCTTTTATAAGTATTAAAATCATTATGCAGTTCCACCTTAACATTTGGGTCATACATAGTTCGTCCCTTACTCCCCCCGTATGCAAAGGTACGTGCAATGCCAATAGCGCCAATGGCATCCAAACGATCGGCATCCTGTACAATCGATGATTCAATTGATGAACATCTCGTTTCAACTCCTGCCCCTTTATAACTAACTTCAGAGATGACCTGTTTTATTACATCGTAATACTCAATCAGACCTGCCTTCGATAAAATACTCCTCACTCTTTCCCAACCTAGCTCCTCACTAGCTACAAGTTTATGATCGGGTATATCATGAAGCCAGGCAGCCAACTCACAAATTATCTCATTTGCATTCTCTTCATGGGAAAGGCGTTTAGCCATTACAACTACTCTTTGTGTATGAAAAAAATCATGCCCGGAGGCGTCGTTTTTGAAACTCTCCAGAACTAATTGTTCAAGATATTTTAGTTGATCAGAGGTAGGCTTCGTCATAGCAGTTATAATATACGGCAGCAGATAACAGGTTTATAATCCAAGAAATATATCATCTAAGAAGAAACTAAACTTGCAATATTAAGACAAGAAAAGAGATAACAAACGAGCAGAAAGTTACAAGCAGTCCCGGTAATAAGAACCTCTTAAAGGTAATTTTAACACCAAAACGTTCAGCTGATTCTATAACAATCAGGTTAGCCATAGCACCCATGATGGTAGCATTACCTGCAAGGGTAGATGCAGAAGCTAAACCGAGCCAAAGAATAGGATCGGCGGATTGCTTCATAACAGGAAGCATTAACATTGTAAATGGAACATTACTTACAATCTGGCTCATAAATAAGCTACTCAAATGAACAACTAACAATCCAGAAATATCAGGGGAAAGTCTTTCTGCAGGCATTAGGGCAGATAAAACACCCGTATGTTCCACCCCATAAACAACAACAAACAGAGAGGCAAAAAAGAGAAGGAGAACCCAATCAACATTACGAATAATCTCTGATGGACGATGTTTTCCGGTCAACAGAACCAGAGCTCCACCTGCTAAAGCAATAACTGGGATTGAAAGACCTAGTAACTTGCCAAAGAAAAAGGCAACCACCACCAACAGAAAGACCGGAACGGAGAATCTCATCGCCTTAATTGAATATGAAAAATCATCTACTTGGGTATTTATAGGTGTATTATCACGAAAATGGCTCCTCCAAACCAATCGAACAATCAAAATAATAATCAAGAGGCTTAAAAGAGCCACAGGAGCTAATCGTAATAAAAACTCACCATAAGATAATCCCGAATTCATACCGATAAGCATATTCTGTGGATTACCTGTCATGGTCATAACAGAGCCGGCATTAGAAGCAAGGATCTCGGCTACTAAATAGGGAATTGGATCTAATTTGATTCGTCGGCAGATAGTTATAATAACAGGAGTAAAGAGTAAAACTACCGCATCATTTACAAGAAATGCTGAAGACACACCGGTAATAAAGACAATTAGCTGAAGCAACCGGTTACGTGAATGGGAATATTTAAGTGTCTTTGCCGCTATAAAAGAGAAGAAACCATCAATTTGAAGCGCAGAGATAAGGATCATCATACCCAATAAAAGGTATATGGTATTAAAATCAATAGCTTGAACAGACTCTTCAAAACTTACAACGCCAAGGAGAAGCATTGCAACAGCACCAAAAAACGCTGCTGACGGTCGGTCAATATTGACCCATGGCAATCGTGTAAAAATAATCCCGGTATAGGTTATAACGAAAATAACCAAGGAGATGATTTCTATTCCGCTCATGATTAGATTGCAATGAAAAGATAAAGGTAAGGTGATTTAATTAGACACGCATAAAAACAAAATAAATCGCTCATGGTAGCGTGTTGAGTAGTCGGTAGTAACGCAAGATAAACTACTTAATAAATGATAAAGAGTCAGAAGAAAATCAAAGAAAAAAATAACAAAAGAAGTAAGAAGAATTAGTCTCTTTTTTACTATAATTGCATTGATTTTTCTTCCTACTGGATTAAGGCAAAACTTTGGAAATAGATAAAAAACAGACATGTTATACATGTTGGTTATATATATTTTATACCATTGTTAGACAATAATTTAGCCTTAATTATTGGGACTGACGGGGCGAAGCTGTAAAAAGAGATATTTGAGAGATTTTGAGAGATTAGAGAAAGAGATTAATCAAAAGGACACAGATTTCACCTAAATACCAAAAGAGGTTTTGTATTAGTCTTGAAATTCCTACTCGTATAGAGCTACTCCTACATAGACGGAGCCAAAATCAGAAAACCAAACAAATTCCATCTTTGAGAACTACCCACAATAAATCAAACAAACAGTATATGAAACAATTAAAAACAACTACAGCGGTTATAGTCGTTCTAACTTTGCTTAGTTTTATTCCCCAAGTACTTTTCAGTCAACAGTGCTCCTCTTACATTAAGAACTTCTCCTCTTTATCATCAGGGGAGTGCAAGGCAATTACTACCGATGATAATCAGAATATGTATGCCTTAATAGACCAAACTACTAAGTTCTTACTGAAACTTGACCAGAATGGGAATCAGGTTTGGTTAAAGACCAGACCTGAGCCGTTAGATTTTTATTCTATGGAAAATCATAACGGATCACTTTATATATTGGCGGGGAAGGGATCTGGCTCAGTTTGCAAACTTCTCGTTTATGACTTGGACAGAAATCAAATTAACTCTCGTGATATTCCCTCATCAGAAATTTCCTATCCGGTGAAAATGGTGGTTACAAATACTGGTCTTTATGTAGCAGGGAAGAGATCAGTGGCACTGTTTAATTTCGACTTGACTACGGTTTGGAAGACAACAATAAGTGTAGACAATCAAGATGTTAAAGACCTTGCAACCAACTACATTGGCAAAATTTGCCTACTTACTTACAGGTACTACTATACCACTGATTACTATCACCATTACTATATTAGTCTTATTAGCGTCTCAGATCAAGGTGTAGCCAACGTATTCAAACAGGAGGAACTAGTATCTTTTGGTCCGGAATCACAGAAAATACAAGGTTTGGTCGTTTATGATGACAGAGCAACTTTTGACCAAACTAAAATAGGAGAATATGGAAGTTATTACTATAACTATACCCATTCCTATGATTTCAACGGAACAGAAATCGCTACAGCAGAAACCAATTATATCGAATCTATTACATACGATAAATATAAAAATGTCGCACTTAATGGAACATCAATAAATCTTATCCGGGGAATCGCAAAGACGGTCTAGACATAAATGGTCTAAACATAAGAGGTAAAGGATTATCGGAGACCCCACACAGAATTCAAATTGACATTGACAACAATCAGGGAGCCTACTATAAGGTTCAAACATCTTATGGAGATGGAGTAAACACGTACATGGCGGTCAAAGGAGACGACTCCTATATTAATCAGTTTTTAATGAAACACTCTGGCGGTATCTATTTCATTAAACTCACCTCCGATTACTGCTTAATTCCAAACGAGCCCATCTATGCTGGTGCCGACCGGGAGATCTTCTGTGGAGATCAAACTACCATTGGGGTTGAAGAGTTTAACCCACTTGCATCAGGCTGGCAACTTTTTTCAGCACATTCATGGGATTGGATTGAAAATGGATTACCCAATAATTACAAGGCTACTCTTACTGATCCTGAAAATGGTTATTATCACATAAAAGTTAAATCAGGAGTCTGTTCCGTAATGGATTCCGTATTAGTACAAGTAAACAAGCAGACAAACTTCTCATATGTCGTTACAGGAAAGACCATCAAACTTACGAGAATAGAACCCTCTATTGAAAATTTCATCTGGGATTTTGGCAACGGTGTCACCAATACTATTAACCCAAGCCCCGTATACACCTACCCCGATAGTGGAGCTTATAGCGTCTGTTTAACTGGTTTAGTAATCCCAACTGAGTGTATTAGTTGCGCTACACTTCAGATCTCTGGTAACTATTCCGGAAGCACTCTAATTCCAACAGGAATCAAAGAAGACATTAAAAGTGATCCAGAAATAAAACTCTATCCAAATCCAGCATCAGGCATTGTTGAAGTTATCACTGAAGACTCTTTTCCTGTAAAAGAAATAATTATTTTCAATCAAACAGGTCAATCTTCTTCTATCCCATTTGACAAAACAGATGTCGGTTATCGAATAGACGTTTCAAATCTTTCGGGCGGAATTTATATCTTATACGTTAAAGGAGTATGGTCAGCAGTTAAATCAAAACTGATCGTATATTAGAAGCTTCTGAAAACTCAAAAAGACCACTTAAGACACAGTCCTTATAAGAAAAGGGCTGTGTCTTTCACCTTGAACAACTAAAGGAGCTCTGAATGAAGAATTCTCTATAGATTCTAATTTCAGGAGAGGAATATTAATTTCATAGAAAAAAACAAAACTTAGGATTCTTTAAAAGAAACAGGTTAAATCATTACATTAAATAATTACCAAATATTACAAATAACTCGATGAAACACAACAAACACGTTATTACATTATTATTTATCTTAACACTAACATCCATCAGTTTCGCTCAGGAATGTGACTCATGGATAAAAAGCTACTACCAACAAAACACCATTTACAATGGGTTTTTATCATCAGATGATAGTAAGATCTATGAAGCCAATTCGACAACCGTAGGAGGAGCAACAACCATTGTATGTAAAGATGACCAATTAAACATCCTACAAGAAGCACCCATTAAAATAAATAAATTCGTTTCAATGGAGTTCTTCATGGATGGTTTACTGGTACTAAGTCAAAACAATGGACTAACTCTGTATTATTTCTCAAAAGACTTAACATTAATGAATCAGTGGACTTTCACAAATACCTCGACCATAAAACCGAGTCTTGCTGTTGGTTCAAATTACATTTACCTGGCAATAGGATCGACAGTCCAATGCTATAACAATCAATTCGTGAAGCAATGGGAACAAGTAATCAATAACCATAATACATTAGAAGCTTTTCAAGCAACAGCCAATGACGACTTATACTTCTTTGGAGATGAAGAAATCTTAGAAATCACAAAATATAGTTATATAAAATTAACATCAACGGGTCAGTTAACCAGAATAAAATCGTTCACTACAAGAGAGGGTAAGACTAGAGGAGATGCTATCCGTACGACTTTAATTGACACATCAGGCAATCTATTTCTTAGCTGTAACAGATTTCAGGGGTATGATTACCCAATGATAAATCCTTTGGTAAAAATCAAAACTGATGGATCAGAAACCGTTTTGACGTCAAAAAACCCCGGGTTTGATCTTTATTTTGACAAGTTCAGAAACAAGCTCATAATGTGTATTGTAGATGCACAGCCAATATTTCCGATATGGAGCGACTTTTCGTCAGAAGGTATAGAAACTAAGCACTACGCAGCTCCAACATCGGGATCAAGCTTGTCATATATTACATATTATGTTATAGGCACCCCTAAAAACCTTTTCATCATAGGAAAAGCAAGTGCTATCTATCTCAATGCAATGCAATTTTTCGGCAACTTCTTTGCCATGAAACTCACTAATGAGTATTGCTTCTTCTCACCCAGTCAAGAATATTATCTTTCAGATATAACACTCTCTTGTTTAAAAGAAACAACAATCGGAATTAAAAACGTTCTCTTACCAATTGTATCAGATCCCAAAAAATCAATCTCTGAGTTAAGCTATACTTGGACTTCGCCAGATTTAGGAACAGGATTTCAAAAAAATGTCTTGCCATTAAGGGACACTACTTATCATGTAACAATTAAAGCGGGAAGCTGTACATTTCAAGATAGCTTAACGGTAAAAGTAAAAATTAGAACAGATTTTAACTTTGAGGTAAATGATTATGAGGTAAAGGTGACTCCGCTTTATCCACTGAATTATACTTATAGCTGGGACTTCAATGAGGGAATCCAAATCAATAATATCACTCATCCGACATACACTTACCAAAGGTCTGGGACATTCAGACTCTGCCTAAATGATTATTCCAACAGCAATACATGTTCCAGTTGCGTTGACCTAAAGGTTCCGGGAAACTATTCTGGTACAAGTATTCAATACACAGGTATTCCTGAAAACGAGGTTTTCCCTATGATCAACCTATATCCGAACCCGTCAATTGGTAATAAACTTAACATTGGGCTAGGTGATGAACCCCAGAACTGGGATATCAAAATTTATGATATCACAGGGCAATTCATTTTTAGTAGAAGCTATAAAATGCAGTCGAACATTGACATCGATATAAGCCAATTAAAGAAAGGGCTTTACCTAATCAATCTTAAGTCATCCGAGAAAGAGAAATCAGTAAAATTCATGAGACTTTAGACAAATCTAAACTATCTGTTACAGGTCATTTTCAGTAATTAAAGGAATAGTCGGTTAATAATTCACTTATCCAACTTTCATCTTTTATACGATCCAGAATGATCTGATTAAAAAACAAAAGGGGATCCTGCAAAACTGGATCCCCTTTTATTTTTTTAAAAAGCTACTATTTAGCGAGCAATAACCATAATCATATATTTGCAATGCCATAACATCAACAAAAATCAAAACCATGATAAAATCACTTTCCAACACATCCATTGATATACTATACCAAGCCTTTAGCAAAGCCTTTGCAGATTATAAGTTTCAAATCTCACAGGATCAACTTCAAGCAATGCTTAGAAGAAGAGGCTTTAGGCCTGAACTATCTTTTGCAGCATTCGACGAAGGTGACTTAGTGGCATTTACTTTTAATGGTATTGGACAATTTAATCAGAAAATGTCTGCTTATGATACTGGCACAGGAACCCTTCCCAATTACCGAAAGAAAGGACTCGCCAGTGAAATATTTGAATACTCTATTCCTTTTCTTAAGAAAGCCGGCGTTAAACAATATTTACTTGAAGTGCTTCAGGAAAATGAAAAAGCAATTTCTGTTTATCAAAAACTCGGATTCGCCATTACGCGTCAGTTTAATTACTATAGCCAAACAGTGAATCAAATCCGATACCCCGTTCTAAGGAATTCACCGGAAATAGTCTATACGAATACTCACAATAACCAGATAGAGGAATCGTTTTATGATTTTCTGCCATCCTGGCAAAATAGCATTGACTCTATATCAAGGTCAAATGAAACCTTTAAATACCTCGGAGCATATCATAAAACTCAATTGGTTGGGTACTGCGTTACCGAAACAGCCACTGGTGATATAACACAAATTGCAGTAAGCCATTCGTACAGGAGACAGGGAATTGGTTCCTTCCTCCTACAATCTGCATCTCAACTAAGTCAAACGAAGACAATAAAACTAGTGAATACTGATCCAAACTGTGAATCACTGAATGCCTTTTTAGCTAGGTTAAACATACCTTTAAATGGTAAACAGTATGAAATGATCAGGCTATTGTAAACAATACACAGTGCTTAGTTGGAAAAATATAGCCTAAAGTTTGATCTATTAGTTGGTGCATAAAATAAGACCCTATTCAATGTTACAGGTGTTAACAAAACAGCAAGTTGATTTTAAGTAGAAATGAGATTAAACTTAAGTTAGTCATGATTGTTTTCAATACTAACTAAAATGCTATTTTGCGTAGCTCTATTAAACCAGAAGAGTAAACGACAAAAATTCAACTTCTCAAGTTTCTTTCAAGCACGAAATACATACATATTTTATGAATATCCTTATAACAGGAACCACAAAAGGAATCGGAAAGGCTCTGCTTCTTAATTATCTGCATAACACAGAAGCGCATATCATCACTATTAATCGAAGTCATCCAGACTTTCTTGATAATTTAACGGATCAAGAGAAAAGGAGAATCACTTCAATAAAATTGGATTTAAACGATATAGATGATAACACAGACATCTGCCGACTAATCCCAGAGGAGAGACAATCAATTGATATTCTTGTTAACAATGCAGGATTTTTAATTAATAAACCAATTCGCGATATCACAAAAGGAGATCTTGAAAAATCATTTACTATCAACGTCTTTGCGCCATTTATACTGATACGCCAGCTACTGCCCATCATAAACAAAGGAGCCCATATTATCAATATTGTGAGTATGGGAGGAGTACAAGGCAGCTCCAAATACCCGGGCTTATCGGCTTATAGTTCATCTAAGGGTGCACTCACAGTATTAACAGAATGCTTGGCAGTTGAGCTTGTTGAAAATGAGATCAAAGTAAATGCAATTGCCCCCGGGGCGGTGGACACAGAGATGCTAAGAACTGCCTTTCCCGGATATAGTGCACCAGTCAGTGCCGATACTATCAGTGAGTTTATAGCACATTTTTCATTGAATGGGCATAAAGTCATGAACGGCAAGACGGTAGAACTTGCACTTAGCAATCCATGAGATTAGAATATCAAGCAAACATAGCCACCGAAAAAGAGAATAAAAAAGAAGACAAAGATTTAGAAAATTAAAAAAGGCCGATGAATCTAGTATAGAATCATCGGCCTTTTCAATTATATTAGAAAATAGCTACTTCGCCATTCTCTTTCTTTCATTCTCATCAAGATAGATCTTACGAATTCTCATTGAGAGAGGGGTAATTTCGAGAAATTCATCCTCTGCAATATACTCCATTGATTCTTCCAGAGAGAATTTGGTAGCTGGAGTGATCGAAGCTTTATCGTCACTACCGCTAGCGCGGATATTGGTAAGTTTCTTTGTCTTACAGACATTGACAACGAGATCACCTGGTCTGATCTGCTCACCTATTACCTGACCGGCATAAACATCTTCACCCGGGTCAATAAAGAACCTGCCGCGATCTTGTAACTTATCAATGGCATAAGGAATAGAGGTACCCGTTTCAAGTGAAATCAGAGCACCATTTCTTCTTGAGCCGATATCGCCCTTCCAGGGTTCATAGCCTTTAAATTGGTGCGCCATTACAGATTCACCCTCAGTGGCATTGAGCAGAGCGTTACGCAAGCCAATCAAACCTCTGGCGGGAATAGAAAACTCAAGATAAGTACGATCAATACGAGCATCTATATTGATGATCTCACCTCTGCGCTGGGTAACCTGTTCAATTACCTTACCAGAGAAAGCTTCCGGTACGTGAACAGTAAGAAACTCGATGGGTTCCATCTGAACATCATCAATGGTTTTCAATAGAACCTTAGGTTGCCCCAACATAAACTCATAACCCTCACGACGCATGGTCTCGACAAGAATTGAGAGATGGAGAATACCACGTCCAAAAACCATAAATGTATCAGCAGAGTCTGTATCTTCGACTCTAAGTGCTAGGTTTTTCTCAGTCTCCTTATAGAGACGATCACGTAAGTGACGTGAAGTAACAAACTTACCCTCCTTACCAAAGAATGGAGAGGTATTAATAGAGAAGATCATACTCATGGTTGGTTCATCCACTTTAATAGGAACCAACCCTTCCGGATTGTCAAAATCGGCAACAGTATCCCCAATTTCGAAGTCGTCAAGACCCATAATTGCAACTATCTCTCCACTTGCAACGGGAGTCTTCACCTTCTCCTTACCAAGACCTTCAAATAGATAAAGCTCTCTGATTTTAGAGGCAACACGAGAGCCATCACGTTTCATCAAAGAGATATTTTGCCCCCAGGATAGAGTTCCACGGGTGATTCTTCCTACAGCGATACGACCCACATAAGATGAATAATCTATAGAGGTAATCATCATCTGAACAGTACCCTCTTCTATAGGTGGTGCAGGAATCTGCTCCACGATGGTATCTAACAAATAATGGATATCCTCTGTTGGGTTATTGAAATCAGGGCCCATCCATCCCTGCTTACTAGAACCGTAAACAACAGGGAAGTTAAGTTGATCTTCAGTGGCCTCCAGATTAAACATCAATTCAAATACAGCCTCTACAGTGCCCTCAGGATCACAATTAGGCTTATCTACCTTATTAATAACCACAATGGGCTTTAAACCTAAGCTAATAGCCTTCTGAAGCACAAATCTCGTCTGTGGCATAGGACCCTCAAACGCATCAACTAAAAGCAAAACACCATCAGCCATATTAAGTACCCTCTCAACCTCACCACCAAAGTCGGCGTGGCCCGGAGTGTCAATAATATTAATTTTAGTGCCTTTATATCTGACAGAAACATTTTTCGAAAGAATCGTAATACCACGCTCTCTTTCCAAATCGTTGTTATCTAATATTAACTCACCGGTACTTTCATTCTCACGAAAGAGTTGACACTGATGAAGAATCCTGTCTACCAAAGTAGTTTTACCATGGTCAACATGCGCAATTATCGCTATGTTCCTGATTGACTGCATATAAGTTTTTTTCTAAGAAAATGCCTGCAAAGGTACGTATTAATTTACGGGTAGAAGGTGATAACAAGTTATTTTTCGCTGATTTTATGTTATTTTTGCTTCTTATTAAAAATAATTCCAAATAAGATATGCGTTGCATATATAACTCTAGCACCCATCCTCAATTCAATTTAGCGTGTGAGGAGTACCTACTCAAAAATGCTGATGATGACATTTTTATGCTTTGGAGAAACACACCAGCCATCATCGTTGGAAAGCATCAGAATACATTAGCCGAGATAAATCAAGAATATGTCAAACAGAACGATATTCATGTAGTGCGTAGACTCACTGGTGGAGGTGCTGTCTTCCATGATTTAGGTAATATCAACTTTACCTTTATCATGAATGCCAATGAACCTCACTCCAATCTTATTGACTTCAGAAAATACACTTTACCAATTCTTGAAGTGCTTCAGAAACTTGGAATAAATGCTCGTTTTGAGGGGCGAAATGACTTAACGATAGATGGCAGGAAATTCTCCGGGAATGCTGAGCATGTTTATAAAAACAGGGTTCTTCACCATGGGACGCTTCTCTTTTCTTCAAAACTTCCTGACTTATCAGCAGCGCTTCAGGTAGATCCATCCAAGTTTCAGGATAAAGCCGTTAAATCAGTCAGGAGTAGGGTTACAAACATCTCGGAACACCTTAAGGAGCCACTAACTGTTTTGGAGTTCAAAGACATGATAATGCAACACATCATGGAGATGTATCCCGATGCGAATTCTTATACTCTAAACGAGGATGATCATGACGAAATAAATAAACTGGTCAAAGCTAAATATTCAACCTGGGATTGGAATTTTGGGCAATCACCTCAATACAACCTGCGCAAGGTAACCAGAACAAATGCTGGCACTATAGAGTTCGACCTACTGGTTTCTAAAGGTAAAATTGAATCATGTAAGATCTTTGGCGACTTCTTCGGAATGTACGATGTAGAAGACATAGAACAGGCTCTTATAGGTGTCTCTCACACTGAAGCATCTGTTAATGAAGCTCTGGCTCATCTTGATCTCACACTCTATTTTAACAATCTGGCTCCTGAAGAGCTGATTCGATGCATCTTCTAAAGGTTTCTTTTACTCCGCCAAGGCATATCGTATATGCCCTTCTGTCTGTTCTTGCCTGGTCTACCATTGGAACAGCAATGAAACTAACTGTTGAACAGACAGACCTTCTCCCTCTTTTACTGATTTCGGTCTCTACAGCGCTTCTCATACTGCTGACTTTTATATTTGTTTCAGGGAAAACAGCCTTAATACTACCAAAGAACCGTCAAGAATGGCTCTATTCTATAGTATCAGGATCACTTAACCCTACTGCATACTATCTTATCCTCCTAAGAGCTTACGATCTTTTACCTGCTCAGGAAGCTGGAACACTAAACTATTTCTGGCCTTTTGTCTTAGTTATTCTCTCTATTCCGATTTTAAAACAAAATCCTGGGTGGAAAGGGTTAATAGGTATCTTAATTGGATTTTCTGGACTAATAATCATTAGTACCCATGGAGATCCCGGTTCATTGGCCTTTTCAAACACTACCGGAGTCATACTTGCAATCTCAAGCGCATTCATTTGGGCAAGTTTCTGGCTACTGAATATGAAAGATAAACGAGACGATATCATCAAACTCTTTAATAGCTTCTTAGTAGCTTTTATAATACTGGCTATTTCTCTGATAATTTCGCCCACATCGCAAACAATCTCTACAAAAGGCCTTCTTGGTGGTGTCTATTTAGGTATCTTCGAAATGGGTATTACTTTCATTTTGTGGCTTAAAGCTTTGAAATGGGCTCCTAATACAGCTACCGTCTCCAACTTGGTATTCTTATCTCCGTTTATCTCTTTGATTATAATATCAATAGTGCTAAAGGAAGCCATCTTGCCCTCTACCCTACTCGGCTTAGTCCTCATTGTCATCGGGATTCTTATATCCAACCGTAAATCTCGGCATACCAGTTAA
The DNA here is from genome assembly GCA_021286705.1 of Sphingobacteriia bacterium. Classification (GTDB taxonomy): domain Bacteria; phylum Bacteroidota; class Bacteroidia; order Bacteroidales; family TTA-H9; genus JAJTBW01. The sequence goes on along the minus strand of JAJTBW010000046.1, from coordinate 9,391 downwards.
TCTGGCAATAACTGAGTTTATCATGTTGACAATTAGAATAAAAAGCAAAAAACAAATAAGCATTATCTTTGTAGAATGAAGAATAAAACAGTTGCATTTCAGACATTAGGATGCAAATTGAACTTTTCTGAATCGAGCACAATAGCTCGTAACTTCATTGAAAAGGGTTACAATATTGTCGACTTTAATGAATCAGCGGATATATATGTTGTTCATACCTGTACTGTTACCTCTGTTGCTGAGAAAAAATGCAGAGCAGCTATCAGTCAAGCCAACAGGAGAAACCCAGAGGCTAAGATTGCGGTTATTGGCTGTTACGCTCAAATAAAACCTACTGAACTTCAAAATCTCCCTGGTGTAGATATCGTTTTAGGAAATCAAAGCAAGTTCAATCTGGCTGAATACATGGAGTCGCCTCTATCTGAGAGATCGTCCTCAATAAACTCACCATGTTCCTTCTGCGATGACGACATCTCAGATAAAAACGCTGTCTTCAACCCCTCTTGGTCAGCTGGTGACAGGACACGATCTTTTCTAAAAGTCCAAGATGGCTGCGACCACTTCTGCACCTATTGTGCCATACCCCATGCCAGAGGGAGAAGCCGTAGTGGTACGATCGATCAGGTAGTAAGTAACCTCAATGAGATAATCAACTCTGGTATCAAAGAGGTGATTCTAACGGGGGTAAATATTGGTGATTTTGGCAAAAGGAATACAAATGGGTTCAGAGAAGAAAACTTCACCCAGCTTCTACATGCTCTGAGTAGAGCCAACAATGCTCCTAGAATACGGATGGGCTCTATTGAGCCTGAACTACTCACAGATGAATTGATCAAACTAACGCATGAGTCAGAAGTTATCATGCCCCATTTTCACCTTCCCCTTCAAAGCGGTTCTGATGAGATACTTCATGCTATGAGAAGAAAATACTCAAAAGAACTTTATGCAGATAGAGTTTGGGCCATCAAAAGACTCATCCCACATGCTTGTATCGCAGCTGATGTTATTACAGGATTCCCAGGAGAGACCGAAAAGCACTTTGCCGAAATGAAAGATTTCATTGAGTCACTGCCCATCTCATTTTTACATATTTTCACCTATTCTGAGAGACCCAACACTAAAGCTCTTGAACTGAAACCTAAAGTCCCAACACACGAAAAACAACTCAGAAGCAAGATATTACACGAAGTAGCCGAACAAAAAGCTAACCATTTCTATTTAGAGAACATTGGCAGAGATGAGAAGGTACTCTGGGAATCAGTCAGAAGAAAAGGATTAATGGAAGGCTTTACATCAAACTATATCCGTGTTAAAACCCCATGGAACAAAGAGCTTATTAATACCATCACTACCATTAACCTGCCAGAATTGACTCCAGAGGGCGATTTTATTATCCCAAACAGTGATTAACACCTAACTTTATAAATCAGGTACCACAGGGAGATACTTAATCTATCTTAAAAGAATAAAACAGTTGAGTGCCAACGATAGCATAGAAATATAAAAAGCAAAACCATCATGATCCATTTAGAAGAGATAGCATTAGAAGTTGGAAAAGTAGCAAAAGAGGCAGGAAAGTTTATCTCATCAAACAGAGCTTCGCTCAGTCAAGCAAGTATTGAAACCAAAGGAACTCATAACTATGTCACTACAATCGACAAACAAGCTGAACAAAGAATAGTAGAGGCATTATCTGTTATATTCTCCGATGCTGGATTTATTACGGAGGAAGAGACCATTCAAAACGAGATACGTGAATACAACTGGATTATTGACCCATTAGACGGCACCACTAACTTCATTCACGATGTACCCGTGGTTTCGGTAAGTATCGCTTTAGTCCACAAAAACAGACCGATTATTGGTGCTATTTACGAAATCGGGCGTGATGAGCTCTTTCTTGCTTGGGATAATGGGCCTGCTCTTCTAAATGGAAAAGAGATCAGAGTAACCAAACAAGATAACCTTAACGAATCATTGTTAGCCACAGGATTTCCATATTATGACTATGGTTTGATGGATTCATACCTTAAACTATTCAGGTATTTAATGGAAAACAGCCGGGGATTACGTAGATTAGGGTCGGCTGCAGCAGATATGGCTTACGTGGCTTGCGGTAGATTTGAGGCTTTCTATGAGTATGGCCTCCATCCTTGGGACGTGGCAGCGGGGACAGTAATTATTCGTCAGGCTGGAGGTGTTGTCACCGATTTCAATAACGGAGAATCATTCATGGAGTCAAAAAGGTTGTTAGCGACTAACGGGGCAGTTCATGAAGCTATGCTAAACGCTATAGAACAATACTTCCGTTAGACAGTTAAATACAATCTCAAAAACGAACCCGACCTTTATAAAAACCAACACAAATACTATCCCGTTTAGAAATATTAGATTATCATTGTCAAAAATCTCCCAAATGAAATCAATTAGAAACATCTTAACCCTCCTGGCCTTAATAAGTTTTCTTATACCATCATTAGCCATTAGCAATGAAAGAGTCAAGAAAGAGATTGATAAGACAAAAAAGCTAAGGATCTACATCCTTGATATTAAAGAAGAAATTGCTCCACCAGTTTGGCGTAACATGCAAAGAGCTTTCAAAGAGGCAAACACAATACAAGCAGATCTGATAATTCTCCACATGAACACCTACGGCGGGATGGTTGAGACAGCCGATTCGATGCGTACCACTGTTCTTAATAGCTCCATCCCTGTATGGGTTTATATTGATAATAATGCAGCATCGGCTGGAGCTTTGATAAGCATATCTTGTGATTCGATTTACATGAGGTCAGGTGCAAACATGGGTGCTGCCACCGTTGTAGATCAAACTGGAAAACCAATGCCGGATAAATACCAATCATATATGCGTTCTATGATGCGATCAACGGCAGAAGTAAAAGGACGTGATCCTAAAATTGCAGAGGCAATGGTTGATCCAAGAATATCGGTAGAAGGGTTAATAGATTCAACTATGGTATTGACATTCACACCTAAGGAAGCCATGACCTGGGGCTATTGTCAGGGAACAGCAGAAAACATCCCTGAACTATTAGCGAAGGTAGGAATTGACAACTACACCATTATTAAACAAGAGATTACGCCAATTAACAAATTCATTAACTTCTTGATTAACCCTTTGGTTAGCGGCGTTCTGATAATGGTAATAGTGGCTGGAATTTACTTTGAATTACAGACGCCGGGAATAGGATTCCCATCGTTTGCTGCGATTGCCGCAGCTGTTCTATACTTTGCTCCACTATATCTCGAGGGGTTAGCAGCTAACTGGGAAATACTTTTATTCTTTATCGGCTTGGTACTACTTCTACTTGAGATATTTGTAATTCCGGGATTTGGTGTTGCAGGTATTAGCGGAATAGGTCTTATCATCACATCGATGGTATTAAGTCTGGTAGAAAATACCGGACTAACATTCAGTTCATCAGCACTATCCAAACTCACAGAGTCATTAATGATTGTAGTTACTTCTGCATTTATCTCCTTTGCTTTATCATTATACCTGTCGAGAAAACTATTCACCTCAAACCGTTTCGCAAGCCATTTGGCCCTAAAAACTGTGATGGACAAAGCAGAGGGCTTCACTATAACTGACAACAAAATAACTGCTCATATAGGGAGTTATGGCATAGCCACAACAGATCTTAGACCAGCCGGAAAGATCAAGATAAATGAGGAGATTTTCGATGCGATGTCTGATGGCGGTTTTATTCAGAAAGGAACACAGATTGTAGTCATTGACTACCGCAACGGACAGTTAGTCATACGAGCGAAAGAATGATTAGATCTTGATCAAAACCAATGTAGCAAATTAACGAGTAAACGAACTTCACTGGACCTATTTTAGATCATTAGTTAATTCAAAACAGATTAACCAGAAAAGAGAGACCTCTCATGTATATAAATCCATGAGAGGTCTTTTCTTTATAAGAACTAGGAAATAAAGACATTACAAGCCAAATTCTTTTGCCTTTTTTGAAGACTTCTGAGGGTTCCATGGATCATCATAAGATGAGTAGAACAACAATTCTTTAAAATAGGCTATTGTTCTGATAGTTCTCATATAATAACCTGTATAGATCATCATAAGCGGAAGATAAATAACTAATTTCCATTCAGATCTACCTCTTTCACTTAAAGCAATAATAACCAAGAACTGTATAAAAGAGGCAGCGGTATAAATAAGCAATTTAAGAGGTAACAGGAACATTAAAAGTTCAAAGTTGTTAACCATCAGATCGATAACATAGTAAATCCATAAGATATCAAGGATGAAGTTATAAAAGATGTTATCGAAGATTGAGAAGAAGTTACTAAAGGAGAAACTCTCATAGGGAACCATAAGGTCACTATGCTTTCTAAAACGAAAACGGATGAGTGATTTACTCCATCTGAGTCGTTGATTAGACAGGCTTCTAAGCTTGGCGGGTGCCTGCGTCATTCCTACAGCATTCTCCGCAAAACGAATCTGATAACCCATTTTACGTAGCTTCACCGTAATATCGCCGTCGAGACCAGGGCCAACATCCCAACCTCCGATACGCACGAGGAGATCACGTCTAAACGCACCAAACGCACCAGAGATAATCTTATAGATACCAAGCCAGGAGGTTACCATTCTACCTACCGAGATAGTTTGAAGGTATTCGATAGCTTGAAGAGAAGTAACAATATTGGTATTTGCATTACGCACTTTAACATTACCTCCAACTCCGCCAATGTCAGGTTCGTAATAAAATGGAATTAAAATCTGTTCAATGGCATCCCTATCAAACGATGAGTCAGCATCTAAGTGAACTACATATTTACCTCGCGCATATCTTAATCCTAAATTAGCAGCACTTGCTTTACCACCTCTCTCCTCGTTCCTCAAATACATATCTATGAGGCCGCGCTGCTTTAGGTTACGACAGATCATATAGGTATCATCAGTTGATCCGTCGTCAATAATTATAAACTCAAGGTTTTGATAAGTCTGTTCGCGCATTCCATGCACCAACTTGTAAATGTGCTCACCCTCATTCTTACCGGGAACGATCACAGTTACTAAAGGCTTCTCAGCCCATAGGGCATTTTTTGCAGCATCCAGTCTCAGTTTTTTCTTCTCGTTTGGCCATAACGCTATAGCCAAAATAACAAGATCAAGCAAAATAAAACGGGGAGCTTCAAGATAAAAATAGTACCAGAATAGGTTAATAATACGAATTAACCCTTCGTGTTGAAGATTATAGAAGAAGTTATCCCAGAAATCGTACAACATACTATTCCCGGCCTGGAGCCATTAAGTTATTGATAACATCCATATGGTTTGCCAAACCATCAACAACCTCTACCTTATAGGTGATTGTGATTCCAACACCAGGAAGGCTACTATTTAACAATTTGGAAACAGTATCATGAATCTGACTTAGTAGGGCTTCAAGTCTTGATCTATCACTTTCAGGCGAGATAATCAGGAAGGTATTATTATTCGCAAATGAGAGAATATCAGTTGAAAGAGTTGTATTCTTGACAAAGTCGGCTATTTCTGCCATCATACGACTATAGCTGCTCCCCATGCTTTCTTTAACCTTCTGAGGGATCTTTACAACGAGGCTACCCGCTGCGCCGGGCTTAGGCGAAGTTCTCGCTCTTTCAGTCTCATATTTCAGGAAGATAGCATAGGTCGTGTAAGAGATAAATCCTTGAAGCTCGACATCCTCTTTCTGATCCTTGGACAAGCCACTTTGTGACGACTCTTCACCTATAGGAGTTAGCTCAAAAGCATTGACTGAGATATCAATCAAAGAGTCTATAGGATTGTGTTTCTGGCACACAAAGCAGAAACCGTCCATAACCGGTTCCTGAAACGTATGTGTACAGTTTTGACAATTATATATAATCGACGGCTTATCATAGTCCACACCTATATGGCGTAGCATCCTGTTACATTTAGGGCAAACCAAATAGTCACCCGAAATGAAATCATGCTCAGGACCAATATATGCACAGAGGAAGTGGTGAATTAAATTCTCGGTTACCAGATCGGCTGATTGGCACTTCGGACAAGTCTCACGAAAGTTTAGATGGGCCGAGTAACAATTGGAACAAAGGTGTACTTTATCAACAAATCGTGGCCTAAAGTAATCATTTTCAGAAGCATTCTCAAGCATCTGAAACATATCCTGCATGTTTCCCGAATTATAATGCTCCGATATAATTGGATATGTATAACCTATATGCGATCTATGGTCAACTACCGGAGTTAATTTAGCCTCTCTGGTAAACATATAGCGCATAGTCTTCGTGAGAATTCTAACCTCAGGAGTAGAACTATCGATTGGAGCTAATGAGACCTGACGCTGTTTAATCTTTTCAATCTTGCTAACTATTGCCTCAACCTGTGTAGATGATATAACCCCATCGCACATTGATTGAATAACAGGCTCAATCTGTCTTTCGATTGCCAGAATAAACACAGGCATTAAATACAATGTACCAATAAAAGAACCCCTACATTGTCTGATAAATCTCTCACAACCTATAGGATCAGAATAGTCGAGGATAAGAGCATCGGCCAAAGCAACATCCTTGAGTTCAACACCAGAGAAATCAGAGATTAGATAGATACCCAATCCCCTCTCATTTGGTATTTTAGTTCCGGTATTTGTTTGTGCCATAGTAGTTCAGTTGATTCGTTTAAGTTATAAACCAGTTTTCACAGTAATGGTTTAGAAGAATTTCAATCTCGTAATCTGCGCAGTGAATTTATAGTAATTTCTCCATGTATTTTGTTCCTCATTGTTTAATGGGATTACTGTAGCAACTACGTTTCTTTGGTTCTTACCACGAATCTTACGGAACTCCTCAGGAACCTCTTCTGTGTTCACATAAAACTCCGTAATACGTCCTTTACTCTGAGCACCATCCATAAATCGGATATCCACCAAATCGCCTTGTGCAAAGTAAGGCAAGTCGTTTTGCTCAATGTAGGCTCTGATAAACACCTTATCAAGATTGCTAATCAATAAAATAATCTCTTGTCTGTATGAGATCTCAAAGGCAGGTCTTGAAATCTTTGTGATGATACCTGATACCGGAGTGATATAATAGAGTTTATCATCGTATTCTGATCCATTCACTCCACCAGGGCCAGAGGAGATCGACTTTTGATAGTTTCTATACTCTGTCTCAAATTCATCCAGCTGCTTAAGGTATTGGTAAAGAAATGATATCTCACTTCTTACCTTCTCCTCATAAACTTTAATCTGACCAGCTTGAGCTCTTTTATCCGATAATACAGCAGGAGAAGTTACATCAAGATGTACCTCCATCTTTAATTTCTCAATCTCAGACATGATCGTCTTGTAGGAGCTCTCATACTCTCGAGCCTCGATTGCTTTAAGACTTATCGTTTTCTTGGTATTAGCCCTCTCCTTAATAACCCACTCATTGGGTTTATCAATTACCATATTATTAAAGGTAAATGTACGGCCAGCACCACCAGCACCAACAAAAACACCATCTTTATCATTTCTATAGGCAAACAGGGTATCGCCAGCCTTCACCGTATCATTCTCCTGAACAAAGTAGTTAATTACCTGAATGTCATCAGGACGGGTAACTTCAAAACGCTCTGTGATAACCTCGCCAAGTGAATAGGCATATAGATTCTTTCTCAAAATGTATACAAACAAACTTAAAAGCAATAAGATAAATATTGCGAGATATATAAGTCTGTCCCAATTCTTACGCTTACGAGGTTTTTCTTCTTTGATACCTCGGATTACACTGGCCTTATTTTGAAATTTAAACTGCTTCATAACTATTCCTTTCCATAAATTATGGCTTGTAAACCGACCTGTTATCTAATTGGATCAATCTTCCCAGGTCATGTAGGGCCACTGCGTTAATTTTACCTTCTCTAATAAGCTTCTGAATGAATGTCTCAAACGCCAACCGATCTGAAAAATCAGATGCACTCAGTGCGACGACACTCTTCTCTTTATTTACCTCAAGCTCTTCTGAAATTCTACGTAGAAGATCTGACAAATTCAGCTCTTCATAAGCCATCAACATTACTTTATCTGATAATTGATATACCTGATCAAGTAAATCACCATTCCAATTAACCGGAATCGAAATACTTAGCTGCATTCTGGCAGTATCAACCAATCCGCGTGTATAAGCCAGTGTTGGGAGATAATCAGCCATAATAGCCTCTTGATTACCACGATATGCAGGAAGTGTATGCGGTTCTATATCTAAATGGATACCTTGCAAACCTAAACGTGAAGCCAACTCAACCTTAGACCTTATAGCTGACAGTAATGCCTCACCTTTTGGCTCTTTACTTCCAATCATTAACTGAACTTTGATATTATTGGCATTGCATTGTGAAATAAAGGCATCTAAACGGGCATCATCGCTACTCATATCTGACCCGATTGAAAGTAATACAACCGATATCTCACTGTTGATCAGGTAAGCAATTGTCTCACTAACAGGTCTCGATTTAAAATCATCACTCCATATATAAAGGTATCTATCGCCCTGATAACGTCTGACAAGTTCTTCCGGATGAATTACAGTAATAAAGGAATTAGGATTGTTGGTCTGTAATAAAGAATATATCTTCAAGTACTTTAAATACATATCCTTCTTAAGATCAATCAACTCTACCTCAATGCTTATCTTTTCATCCATTAGAGCAATAGCGTGCAACGGACTAAAACTTTCCATTCCAAGATCACGCTTTACTATCTCTTTACGAATCTTCTCTTCAGCTTTTAGTTTCTTGAAGTAAAACGAGATAAATTGAGTTTTCTTAAATTGATACTCGTAGTAATTATTCAACAACTCACTTCCACTACCAAAAGAGGACATATCCTCATCGTTTGTCAAAATCTTCTTTTTGGCTTCTTCAGCATCTCTTCTTTTGCTCCCACTCTTTAACGGAACACTTACAGAGAGGCCTACTGAACTATAGGTAACATCACCCTTCTGAGGTGTCACCATAAAGTTGTATCTGAAATAAGGCTTAACAGACCACTCCTGCCATTTATTATTCTCTAACTTAAACTTCTCAAGTTCTAAATCCTTTATGGGCGAACTCTCATTTTCTTTGTTGAAAAGTTCGATCATTTTTGCCGCATCAATATCAAGTATTGGAAGGAAATTAGGCACAAAACTCTCCTCCAGCATCACAGGAGGAAAAGCATCCTTCAACATTGGATCGTAATAAACCTTATCATTATTACGCATTGCATCAACCTCTAACCACTTACTTTGAAGATCTAAAACATCCTCCCATGTGGTATATCTTAAAAAGTATAACTGACGAGCTGTACGAAGTTGTTCAGAAAGAACAGTCCTGCGCTGATTCAACTTTTTC
>JAJTBW010000045.1 GCA_021286705.1 Sphingobacteriia bacterium | reverse complement strand
CTTAATTACGAGTATACTCCTGATCTTTGCTGGTATGCTAGTATATTTAATTGCGACGCCAAGAGCACATGGAGAGTCGATATCAAGTTGGGTTATGGCAGCTTTCTTTCAAAGCGTTAGCACAAGAACAGCGGGCTTCAACACCGTGAATATTGGATTTCTTCCTAATACGACCCTCTTCTTTTTTGTAATACTTATGTTTATTGGTGCCTCACCAGGGTCAACTGGGGGAGGAATAAAGACCACTACGTTTGCTATTCTTATCAGAAGTACTATAGCTACCTTGAGACAAGAGAAATATGCGCACATGCTTAAGTACAATATTTCGCAAGATTTGATTGCTAAGGCCTCAACTGTTACGCTATTTGCTCTTACTACCATCTCTCTATCTACCTTCTTTCTAACTCTCTTTGAGCCAAATATAAACTTCCTTTATCTACTGTTTGAGGAGGTCTCTGCTTTTGCTACAGTTGGCTTATCTGCAAACCTAACTCCCAATCTTTCGGATCCATCCCTTTTTGTCCTCATAATCTCGATGTACATTGGAAGAGTGGGAACTTTAACAGTAGGACTGGCTATCGCCTCCAAAGCCCTCTATCGCCAACAGAAATATCCAAACCTTGATATCCCTGTCGGGTAGTTTCTCGTCAACTTATAAAATCAATTAAAATCCTTACAATACCTACCAAAATGAAAACAAATACTTTATTACTACTGTTATTGCTGCCTCTTTCTCTATTCTCTCAATACCAACCTACAAACTTTCCTGATCTCTTACCTTTAGAAATCTCTACCCCAAGATCAGCAATTAGTCCACCCAGCTATTTCATGGCAGATCAAGGATCTTGGTTTGGTTTTGCGCTTCCTAAACAAACTTCTACAAACCAGTTTGCATCATTCATCGGCCCATATTCAATGAATGAAAACCCTCGATGGATTGCAAAGACTTTAGCAGCATTTCATCTCATCAATGCCGACAATAATCAGATCCTAACATCTACAAGTAATTCTACTCATAGTTTCCCAGGACGGCTGGAATTTTCAATGAATTACAATGATCTCATGTGTACTATTGAGTTGATCTTTGGCTCTGACCACACAGCCTTGATAAGATCCACTGTTATTAATACCGGAGAAGAAACCAAACGAATTATCATTGGTTGGAAAGGAGAGCTATTCCAAAATAGTAATCATGTTTTAGTGGAAGATCACCTCTCAATTACCTTCCCAAACAGGCAGGAAGTTTATACGGTAAAAGTTCAGGGAGATAATAGAATTGAATTTCCTACAGACTCAACCTATCTGATTACCTCATTAAAACCCATTGTACTGAAAGGGAAGGCCCTGAATATCTGCTCAACTCTTATCAGCCAATATGACGATAGTGATTTAGCTTCACTGGAATCACTTAAAATGGAGGAGCTGCTATGGAATACCTCTGTCTCGTTCAATCAATACACAAAACGCTGGACAGGTTACGTATCTTCTATCGCCACCAGACTTACCCACGAAGCAGATTCCTTAAAGCTATTACCTCTCGCTGTAAAATGTATCCAAACCTTAACTACTAACTGGAGAACACAGAAACAAGGTCTGCCACACGCCGGGCTTTTCCCTTCCTCTTTCTATACCGGGTTCTATGGGTTCTGGGCTTGGGATTCATGGAAACAGGCAGCTGCGCTGGCGTACTTCTCACCCAATCTTGCTAAAGATCAAATTAAAACCATGTTTGCGCTAGCCGATTCAACAGGAATGGTACCTGATGTTATTTATGCAGATCCGAAAGAGAATAACTTTAGAAACACTAAACCTCCTCTAGCAGCCTGGGCTGTTGAAAAATACCTGAATCTGACATCAGATACTGCCTTTGCTCGCGAAATCTTCCCTTCACTAGTCAAATATCATAAATGGTGGTATCGTCATCGTGATAATAACCTTAATAACCTTTGCTCATGGGGCTCATGTGATGGAACATCTTTAGCAGCCACATGGGAAAGTGGAATGGATAAAGCCGTCAGATTTAATAACCTTCAAATGGTGAAGTCATCAGAAAACAGTTACAACTTTACCAGCGAATCTGTTGATCTGAACACCTGGCTCTATATCGAAAAACTCAAACTCTCAAGTATTGCCAGCAAACTTGGAAAAAAGTCGATCGCTCAAACTTACGCAACCGATGCAAATCAACTTTCCAAAACGATCATAAAATCCTTCTGGAATAAATCACGAGGCTACTTCTTTGATAAAACATTAGACGGAAAATGGATTGAAGTCTATGGCTGTGAAGGATGGCTTCCGCTCTATGCTGGTATTTGCCTTCCAGAGCAGGTCGATGCTATAACAAAGACTATCACATCAGATAACCTTTTCAATACCTATACTCCATTTCCATCTCTGGCAAAATCTCATCCATCCTTTGATCCTGCTAAGGGATACTGGAATGGCCCTGTTTGGATTGATCAAGCGGCATTTGCCATTGAAGGACTTCGTAATTCAGGAAAAAAGCAATTAGCTCTTAAATATCTTATTCAACTTATAAACTCCACCCGGATGGCTGAAAAGGGGATACCTATTTACGAGAACTATAATCCATTAACCGGCGAAGGATTGAATGCACAAGGTTTCTCATGGAGCGCTGCACACATCTTAATGCTTTTGGTCAAGCCTTAGAATACTAATCAAAAGAGCCAGATTAAAACAAAAGGACTAAAACCTTGGGGGATGATTATAAAGTATAATCATCCCCTTCATTTATAAGTGGCTGCTACCATAAACCGGATTACACACATAGAAATAGCAACAAGCCAGGTTCAAGTGAGGAGAAGAGGATAAAGCACAATCAGGGTGATTTAACTACCTTTGCCATCTAATTCTCAAAAGATGAAATGTGTTGGAAACTGTCTTGTTGGAGACGAAATAGGGGTTGTTGAATTTGTTTGTGATCTCGACAAGTGTAAGGGAGCTTGTTGCATCGAAGGTGATGCCGGAGCACCTATATTAGAGTCAGAGGTTGGAGAGATTGAAGATGCTCTTGATGCAGTAAAGCCTTATATGACAGAGAAAGGGAGACAGGAGGTTGAGGCAAATGGGATTTTAGATTGGGATGCCGCAGGGAATATGGTTACTCCGTTGGTAGAGGGCAGGGAGTGTGTTTTTGCTGTATTTGATGGTGATATTGCACTCTGTGCTATTGAACAGGCATATAATGACGGGAAAACAACATTTAAAAAGCCGATCTCTTGTCATCTATATCCAATCAGGGTCACGGAGCTATTTGAAGAAGAGCAGGCTCTCAATTACCACAAATGGCAGATATGTAAACCCGCATTAAAAAATGGGAAGAAGCTAAATGTCCCTCTTTACATTTTCCTCAAAGAGCCATTAGTACGTGCCTATGGTGAGCAATGGTATAAAGATCTGGAGAAAGAGTTTGAAAACAAATAAGACAAAGGCCGTCACAATAATTTGCGACGGCCTTTGTCTTTTATACTCAAGTCTATAAAACCAGAATTATACTTCAGCGGGAGCAGCCACCTTGGCAGCTGCCATAGCAGTTAGTTCTTTATCAAGATGGAATAAACCTCCATTTTCACCTGAACCAGTTAGTTTAATCTTATCAAGGATACCTCTAACAGTGCTCTCCTCTTCAATTTGCTCATTGATGAACCATTGAAGGAAATTGCCAGTGGTATAGTCTTTCTCAGTTAGTGAAACCTCATACAGATCATTAATAGAAGCAGTAATATACTCTTCATGTTTCATAACCTGTTCAAAGACATCGAGAAGATTTTTAAACGAAGATACGGGTTGTTCCAAAGCTTGTAAAACAGCATGACCACCTCTATCATTGAGGTGTCTAATGAACTTCATTTGATGCATTCTCTCTTCGTCAGCTTGTGCATATAGATAAGCTGCAGCTCCAGGGAGACCAGAGACTTCACACCAAGAAGCCATAGCCATATAGATACGTGAGGAGTGCTCCTCACGAGCAATCTGGTTGTTGATTGCCTCCTCAACTCTTGATTTTATCATGGTAATTGATTTTGATAGTAACACTAACCCTTCAATGCCTCAGCACCGGAAACAATTTCTAATATTTCATTGGTAATAGCAGTTTGACGGGCCTTATTGTACATTAAGCTAAGCTGTTTGAGTAGCTCTTTCGCATTATCGGTAGCCTGATGCATCGCAGTCATACGAGCACCTTGCTCAGAAGCATAAGAATCAGAGAAAGCCTTATACACTTGAAGAGATAGAGATAACGGAATAATTTCAGTCAGAATCTCTAATTGAGAAGGTTCAAAGATATAGTCTGGTCTTTTCTGATTAGATGAAGCTGCGGCTGGCAGTGCTAGAGGTAGAAATTGTTCTACCACTAGTGACTGTACCGCAGCGTTCTTAAATTGGTTATAAACCAATATGATTTTATCGTATGCCCCACTTTTATAGAGATGCATCAACTCTTTAGAGAACTCAGCGATTTTATCGTAAGTCATCTTTTCAAACAGATCATCTTTACGAGCAATCACAGGAAACTTACGACGAGTATAGTAGTCGGTAAGCTGTTTACCTGCAAGCATTAGACTAACCTGTCCATTAGCAAACTCTGTAGAATACTCTTCATTAAGAAGATTTCTGACCGCTTTAATCACATTAGAGTTAAAGGCACCACACAGACCACGATTAGAGGCTAAACCAACGATAAGGATCTTTTTCACAGGCCTAGCGCTGATAAAAGGGTTATCGATGGAATCGCCGAGACTCTCGCGAAGGTTCTGAAGAATGGAATTCATCTTATTGGCATAAGGGCGAAGAGCCATAATGCTCATCTGAGCCTTACGCAACTTTGATGCGGAGACCATTTTCATGGCACTTGTTATCTGTTGAGTCGACTTGACAGACTCTATACGTATACGTACCTCTTTAAGGTTGGGCATAGCCTTTTAAAATTTATTTCTCGTACTTACGTGCAATATCTTTTGCATGTTTTTCAAGTTCCTTAGCTAATTCGTCGGTAAACTTACCGGCTTTAAGCTCAGAAAGGATTTGAGGTTGAGCTTCAGATAAGAAGTTTAGGAACTCCAGTTCAAAATCATGTATTCTATTGACTGGGACTTTGGAGATAAGTCCTTTAGTACCACAGTAGATGATAGCAATCTGCTTTTCTACCGGCATTGGCTCAAACTGGGGCTGCTTAAGGATCTCAACATTACGACGACCTTTCTCAAGCACTGACATGGTTGCAGCATCAAGGTCTGATCCGAATTTTGAGAAGGCCTCCAATTCTCTAAACTGGGCTTGGTCGATTTTAAGCGTACCAGCAACCTTCTTCATCGATTTAATTTGAGCATTACCCCCTACACGAGATACTGAGATACCTACGTTGATGGCTGGGCGAATACCTGCATTAAACAGACTTGACTCGAGGAATATTTGTCCGTCAGTAATTGAGATTACATTAGTTGGAATATACGCCGAGACGTCACCTGCTTGTGTTTCGATGATTGGCAGAGCGGTTAAAGAACCACCCCCTTTGACAACCGGTTTAAGGCTTTCAGGCAGGTCATTCATGTTCTTAGCAATCACATCAGACTCGATGATCTTAGCAGCCCTTTCAAGCAGACGGCTATGCAGATAGAACACGTCACCGGGATAAGCTTCACGTCCTGGGGGACGACGGAGCAGCAAAGAAACTTCGCGATAAGCTACGGCTTGCTTTGATAAGTCGTCATAAATAACTAAAGCAGGGCGACCAGTATCACGGAAGTACTCACCGATAGAGGCACCGGCAAATGGAGCATAGAACTGCATAGCTGCAGGATCAGAAGCACTTGCCGATACAATGACAGTATACTCCATTGCACCGTGATCTTCGAGGGTCTTGACCAGATTTGCAACTGTTGAGCCTTTCTGGCCAACAGCTACGTAGATACAATACACTGGTTTCCCTTGTAGAAAGAACTCACGTTGATTAATGATTGTATCAATAGCAATAGCAGACTTACCAGTCTGACGGTCACCAATAATCAACTCACGTTGACCTCTACCGATAGGAATCATTGCATCAATAGGTTTCAAGCCAGTTTGTAGCGGCTCTTTTACCGGTTGACGGAAGATAACACCAGGGGCTTTACGTTCAAGAGGCATACGGTATTTAGTACCCTTTAGTTCGCCTTTTCCATCGATTGGCTCACCAAGAGTATTAATAACACGCCCAAGCATTCCCTCTGTGACATCAATAGAAGCAATCTGACCCGTTCTGCGAACCAGATCTCCCTCTTTCACATTAGTAGCGTTACCTAAAAGAACCGCACCGACATTATCGGCTTCCAGGTTCAGAACGATGGCCATCAGGTCATCTTTGTCAAAAGAAAGCAGTTCCCCTGCCTGAGCATTGGTCAAGCCATAGATTCTGGCTATCCCGTCGCCAATCTGCAAAACAGAGCCTATCTCCTGGAGTTCGGCTTCAGACTTATGGTCAGATAGTTGCTGGCGTAATATGGCAGATACTTCAGCTGGTTTAATTTCGGCCATTGTATAATGGTTTAATATTGGCGAACATAAAGATTCTCATCAAACTCTGACCTCAGTTTACGAATATCGTTACGTAACGATGCATCCCACTGCTGGTCATTATATTCTATTACAAATCCTCCAATTATAGAAGGATCGGCTATTTCTGTAATCTCCAATTGTTTCCCGATCTGTTGCTGTAGCTTCAAAATCAAGGCACTCTTATTCTCAGTAGACAAAGGCAATGCTGATCTGATCTCAACCTTTACTATCTCCTTTGCATTACGATATAGAGTGATTATTTCATCGGCAACATCAATCAGATACATCTCTCGTCCATGTTGTATTAACAGGTCAATGAACTTAACAGTTAATGGATCTACTCTGTCTTTCAATAAAGCATTAAGAACCTTCTGCTTTTGATGCGGCTGAATTACCGGACTGCGAAGTAGGTCCCTTAGATCACGGCTCTCTTTGCTCAATTGCCCTAACATCCGAAAGTCCTTTTCGAGAGCATCTATACTTCCTCTCTCCAAAGCGACTTCGAATGCAGCCTTTGCATACCTCCGTGCAAGTAGTTTCTCCTTCATCAGTCTTTGGTTTAATTAATCTTAACTTCATCAATGAGCTTACGAACAAAGCTATCTTGCTTCTCGGCTTCGCTCATCTTCTGTCTCATTAGTTTCTCAGCAATTTCTATACTTAGAGTAGCAACTTCATTTCTTAACTCAGTAATAGCGGCTTTCTTCTCATTTTCGATTGCCTCTCTGGCCTGATCAAGCATACGATTATACTCAACCAGAGCTTTCTCACGAGAGTCATCAAGCATCTTCTCTCTAAGTTTTCTGGCTTCCTTTAAAATTCCGTCACGCTCTTCTTTAGCTTCATCAATCAATTTTTGATGATCCGCTTGAAGACCTTCCATCTCTTGTCTTGCTTTAGATGCTGCCTTTAAAGCCTCATCTATTGAGGTCTCACGCTCTTTAATCATCTTCATTATTGGTTTCCAAGCAAACCTTGTCAACACAAACAACAGAATGCTAAAAGAGACAACCATCCAAAATATCAGACCAATTCCCGGGCTTACTAATTCCATATTAGCGTTGTTTTAACCTGATCAATTATTCACTATCAAAACAGAAAGATTAGGCCGCAAGCCAATCGCCTGCAGCCTAATTCTTTTTCTACTAGAAGAATAGAATCAACAAACAGATAACCAATGCGAAGAAGGCAACCCCCTCAATAAGTGCAGCGGCTACAATCATGTTTGAACGAATCTCACCTCCGGCTTCCGGCTGACGAGCAATGCTCTCTAACGCACGGGCACCAATGTTTCCAATGCCTAAGCCTGCCCCTAATACAGCGATACCTGCACCAATTGCAGCACCTAATTTTGCATATGGAGCCAAATCGGCTACAGCTTGCAGAAGAATAGTTAACAGTGACATAATCAATTTATTTAAAGGTTTAATTTAATCTTATTAATGATGCGACTCTTCGGTTGCCATCCCAAAATAGATGGCGGATAATAGGGTGAAGACGTACGCTTGAATAAAGGCTACTAAGAACTCTAGTAATCCCATAAATATGGCAAAGGGAACTGATACAAGACTTGCTCCATAACCTGCACCGGGAGCCATATTCCCAAATATAAATATCAAACTCATAAAGCCTAAAATGATGATATGACCCGCAGTAATATTAGCGAATAGACGAACCATCAATACAAAAGGCTTTGTAAAGACACCTACTAACTCAACAACAGGCATCAGGGGAATAGGTAGCTTTAACCACCAAGGAACACCCGGTGCGTTGAAGATATGTTTCCAATATCCCTTATTTCCACTTATGGTTGTTAAACTGAATGTAAATAGTGCTAAAACACCTGTAACTGCAATGTTTCCTGTAACATTTGCTCCACCTGGAAAGATTGGAATCAGGCCCAAAAGGTTATTGATCAAAATAAAGAAGAATACAGTTAAAAGAAACGGAGTAAACTTCTCATAATGATGCCCGATAGAGCTCTTTGCAATATCATCTCTGACAAATAGAATAAGGGGCTCAAGTAACGATTGAAGGCCACTTGGAGCTTGTCCCTCTCTCCTTTTGTATGCACTGGCAACGGAGATAAAGATAAGTGATAATAATATCGTTGAAAATAGTAAAGCAAAAGCTGTTTTAGTAATTGAAAGATCAAGCGGTAATTCACTATTCACCACCTCTTGCCCATCAGCACCTGTAGTCACTTTAACAATCTTCCCTTTGTACGGCTCTTCAGACATCAATCGATATCCTTTATAACTATCATGTCCATGATGGAATTTAGAAGAACTAAACATTACCAGACTGCCATTATCCCATAAGATAATTGGCAAAGGAACTGATATCGCAGTTTCTCCAATCTCAGCAATGTGCCATTCATGACTATCAATCACGTGCTCGATGATCATCTTGCCGGCATCGAATTTCTCTTTACCGTGGTTATTAGAGTGTTCAGAACTTGTTTCAGAAGCCTCTGCGACAGGCTCTGCAGCATATAAATTGCCAACGCCTGAAATCATCAAGAATACAAACAAAAAGCGTACTATTTTTTCAGCCATACAGTCAGATAATGTGATAAAGTCTAACTTCAGATAAGCCATGCAATTTTACTACTTTTTTGCAGATTTTACACTTTTAATAAAACGATTTTCTAGTTTAAAATTGCCTAAAAACCACAAAAACGCTTAAACAAAAACGCAATTTCATTACTTCTTGTTCAATCTATCAGGTCATAAATCCCACTTTTTCTTGCTTAATCGTGGCACCTAGTCCTAATAAACTGATTCCCATCTAAAATTAAGTGTTTTCTACCCGAAATCAGTAATAAATTCATCTTGGGATCAGTCCTGTTTTATACTTGAGCTAGCAGTACCATATTCGTTTTACCTTTTCCCTGTATAGGGAAGCTAGAGAGATGAACCACCAATTCGCCGGGTTGAAGTACCCCCATTTCGCTTAAAAAGGTTCTCATTGATTCAGTCACGTTGGCGGCCTGCTCAAGATCCTCAGCAATAAAACCCTTTACTCCCCATACTAACTGTAATTTTCGAATTACGAATGGTTGAGGTGTAAAAACGACAACTCTTGCATTGGGTCTGTGACTAGATATTTTAATTGCTGTATAACCGGTATGTGTATAGGCTACAATGCTCTTAGCATTTGTCTCATAGGCCATATTCACAGCTGAAGAGCATAATGTATCAGTTATAAAACGATCTCCGCCGGAACCAATAACCTGACCTGTACGATAATAAATATCATCAAACATCTCAGCCTGTTCAATCACCTTATGCATCGTGGCGACAGCTTCAACAGGGTATGGACCAGCGCTAGTCTCACCACTTAACATCAGAGCATCGGCACCATCAATAACACTATTAGCGACATCGTTGATCTCGGCTCTGGTGGGTTGCATACTAGTCAACATCCCTTCCAGCATCTGCGTAGCAACGATAACGGGTCGCCCAAGCTTAATGCATTTCTGAATAATACTTTTCTGAATAAACGGAACCTGCTCAAAGGGAATCTCAACCCCTAAGTCGCCTCTTGCAATCATAATTGCATCAGCAGCTCTGATGATTGGATCAATATCAGCTACCGCTTCAGGCTTTTCAATCTTTGCAATAATACCAGGATAGAACCCACGAGGATACATTTTCATGGCATCTCTTAGGGCTCTGATATCACCGGCTGACCTGACAAAAGAGAGAGCTACCCAGTCGATATCACTCTTCATGATCCACTCAAGGTTTTCCTTATCCTTCGATGTAAGGGCGGGTAGACTTAGAACAGTATTAGGCAAATTAACTCCTTTCCTGGATGTCAATATTCCCCCATTAAGCACCTCTGCCTGAACCTCACTCTTCATATCACTGCTCCGTATTAACAGTGTGAGCTTTCCATCGTCAATCAGAACCCTTTCACCAGCCTTGACATCCTTGGCAAAGTCCTTATAATTGATACTGATTAAACCAGGCTCCATACTAACCTGCCGAGTTGTAAGGGTCACTATATCTCCTGTCTTCAATGCAATACCTCCAACCGGAGTCTCACCAGTTCTAATCTTCGGACCCTGAAGGTCCGCTAATATTGCAACCTCCTCACCCATTTCGTTTGAAACCTTACGTATCGCCTGTACCAACGAATTCCATTGGTCGCTGTTTCCATGAGAAAGGTTAATCCTAAACACGTCAGCACCAGCTTCGATCATTCCCCAAATCACCTTTTCCGACATACTTGCCGGCCCCAAAGTAGCTACAATTTTCGTCTTCATAATCTTAAATCATTTCTATCTCAGATGAATACAATAACACCGCTTTACCACTACGCTCATAATCCATCAAAAAATACTCTAAATCATATAAAACACCTATCATGTAATCAAAATACCTTCGCTGCCGTTGATTAACCGGAGGATTATCCGGATTAAGAGCCTCTATCTCAAAGATATCAAATATACCTTCTATCCGTTGCATTCCCTCCATAATTCTTCCGAGATATCCCTTTCTGACCGCACCTTTTATAATCAAATGATGCTCACGTGTTAGTGACGCACCACCAGACACGGGTCCAGATAGAAAAAAATCAGTATAGTCATCAAGCATATAGTGATACAGATAGAACTCTCCAATGCGTGCCCCTTTTGAATCTTTAACGATAAAGGTTCCTTTAAATACAAACTTATAGAGTAGAGTCTTATTGAGAAAAAAGACCAATTTATACTCCGGCAAAGGACTCGAAATCGTAAGGATGCGGTAATCATCCGACGGATCAAAACAAAGTTTATGAGTCTTTCGCGCCATTTAAAGTTCTTTTCAAAAAGTTGCAAAAACAGTTTACCTTTTAGATTACTCAAAGATACAAATTGGTAATCAAAGAATTTATCGAAAGTAAGTACCTTTACCTTACAAACTTTAACCAACATGAGAAAAATATTACTCTGGGCACTCCTCATATTATCTGCCCATATTTATGCCTCTCCGGGTGATACTCTTGTTATACAGACCTTCACATTTGACTCAATCACGACGCGAAGAGGTGTTTTTTCTTTTCCGGAGAACCCCGAGGATTTTGCTAAAATCTTAATGGTATACACCCTTAAGTGCGACCCTAAAACCCCTCATGATAAATATGACTGCGGTGAATGGGACTACTGCACTTATACCAGAATTTACTCTCCTAATCTCTTAAAACCAGCTGACACTGCAAACAAAGAACCTTTCATTGAACTGGCACGCTTTATTACACCCTATGGTATTCGTCTCGATTTAGGCCCTAACGGCTTCTCATGGATCTATGACGCCTCTGATTATGCCCCCTTACTCAAAGGAAAGGTAGATCTGGCTGCCGGAAACGGTCAAGAGTTAATCGACCTCAAATTCTTATTCATTAAGGGCAAAGCCCCTAGAAAAGTTCTATCAGTGAAAGATTTGTGGCCCTATTCAAGTGATGTTTACAAAGACTTGGCTGATAATAAAGTGAAATCGGCTATTGAAGTTATCCCTTCAAAAGAGGCTACTACTTTTCGTCTCAAAACCAGAATCAGCGGCCATGGCCATTTTGGCCCAGAAAACTGCTGCGAATGGGTTCCCAAAAATCACTTCTGGATAATAAACAATGATACTATCGACAAATGGAAAATCTGGCGTGACTGCGGAATGAATCCGGTTTATCCGCAAGGTGGTACATGGCAATTCGATAGGGCTGGTTGGTGTCCGGGTACATTTGTTTATACTCACGACCTTGAACTTTCAACCTTTATCAATAACGATAAACCTTTCTCTCTTGATTATGCAATCCAACCCTACGATACCGCTAACGGTGAATCGGGGGGTAACTACGAAATTGCAATTCAACTGGTAGAATACGGCAAACCAACTTTTAAAAGAGACGCCGCGATTGCCGATATCATTGCACCCTCAACTAAAGATGAATACAGAAGAGAGAACCCTATAAGCCTCAATCCAATAATTGAAATTGAAAATCTTGGATCGGATACCCTAAAAAATGCTACTATCATCTATGGTCTCGTTAATGGGTTAACGAGTGAATTTGAATGGTCAGGGGCTCTCCCATTTATGGGAAAAGCTAAAGTAACTCTACCAATACCCGATTGGGGGATTCTAACACCAGATCCGGCACGACCAGAAGCATCTTTAAAAAAGGGAGCTCGCTTCTTTGCTGAAATCAAAAGACCAAATAATAAAAAAGATAAAAACAGGCTCAATAACCGTATGGAGACAATTGTTAGCTCTCCGGCTATTTTCCCTCAGTCCTTTATTATGGAGGTCAAAACCAACTCCTTTGGCCGTGCTGCAGATAACACAGCTGTGATTTATGATGCCAATAACAATACGGTATTCTCTTACCCTCAGTTTGCCGATGACTCAACTTACCGAATCCCCATTGAGTTAAAACCAGGGGCTTACCGTTTTGTCTTCTCTGACAAAAATGAAGACGGTCTGATTAAACATTGGTGGCTTAGAAACGAAGATCCTGACAAAGTTGGCAATAATGGATCATTAAAGCTCCTAAGAAATGATGATTCTTTACTCTTCGATTTTGGTTACGACTGGGCGCAAGAGGCATCATTGGAGTTCTTTATCCCTGACCCCAATCTCCCGGTAAGACCAGAATAATATAAATAGTCGGCTGACCTTGAAAATGCCTAACTTTAATGCAATTGATTTAATCTAATCACTATGAATTTTTCAATTAAACGATCACTGTGGGTAATTACCCTCTTAACCCTGACCAGTTTAAGTCAATCAACCTTCGGGCAAAATAGCGCATCACCCTATGTCCCCGATGAAGACACCATCATTGCGAAACGACTTTCCGAATGGCAAGATCTTAAGTTTGGATTATTAATGCACTGGGGAACCTATAGCCAGTGGGGTATAGTTGAGTCTTGGAGTCTCTGTGCTGAGGATGAAGATTGGTGTAAACGCAGTATGGACAACTATGATGACTATAAGAGAGCCTATGAGAACCTTAAGACTACCTTTAATCCCGTTAGGTTTGACCCATCAAAATGGGCAGCTGCCGCCAAAAAAGCGGGAATGAAGTATGTAGTCTTTACTACAAAACACCATGACGGCTTCTGTATGTACGATACAAAATACACTGACTACAAAGTCACTTCAGAAAGCTGCCCTTTCCACGTCAATGCAAAATCTAACATTGCGAAAGAGGTATTTAATGCTTTCAGAAAAGAGGGGCTATGGGCCGGTGCTTACTTTTCAAAACCTGATTGGAACTCTGATTACTTCTGGTGGCGCAACTTTGCAACTCCTGACAGACATGCAAACTACGACCTGAAAAAATATCCTGAACGCTGGAATAAATTCATTGAGTTTACACATAATCAATTAACCGAACTGGTTTCTGACTACGGGCCGCTTGATCTGGTTTGGTTAGACGGGGGTTGGGTTAGGAAAATGTCAAAAGAGGAGATCACTAAAGAGAACTCTGACACTTCATTGAGGTATCAACGAAGTAAGAGTCAGGACATTCACATGGGAGATCTCAAAAGAAAACTTAGAGCCATTAAACCTGATCTTATTGTTGTTGACCGTGCAGTCTATGGGCCGAATCAGAACTATCTGACACCTGAAAATACTGTTCCTGAGCAATATCTACCATATCCTTGGGAATCTTGCATCATTGCAGGTGGCTCTTGGTCATGGATTCCTGATGCAAAATATCTCACATCACGTAAAGTCATCCATACCTTGGCTGATGTTGTCGCCAAAGGGGGTAATCTATTACTCAACATAGCCCCCGGACCTGATGGAACCTGGGATGAAGAGGCCTACAAAATGCTTGAGGGTGTTGGTGCCTGGATGGACGCTAATGGAAAAGCGATTTACAATACAAGAGCGGTTAAACCGTACAAAGAGGGGAAATTTGCATGGACAGAAGATAAAGAGAAGAACCGTTATGCGATCTATTTAGCTGAAGAATCTGAAACCAATCTGCCGGAGAAACTCATGCTCTATGAGTTCTTTGCTAAAGAAGGAGACATCATAACCTTCCTGGGTGATGATACTCCCCTTGAATTTATCTCATTCGGCGATGGAACTGTCGTTAAAGTCCCAGCTCAGTTAAGTGGGTTCAGATCAGGTACCGAAGCTTGGGTACTTAAAATTACGCCTGCAAAATAAAACCAGTTCAATACTAAAAGAAAACTGCGGAGTACCTTGTTTGATACTCCGCAGTTTTCTTTTAAACTATCAAGATGTAAGCTTTACCAAATAACTGCGATATGCTTACCTTTTATTACCACTGCTATTTACTAAATCTTACTTTTCGATATTCTCCAAGCTTAAACGCATTGATCTAGCAATGAAAGTCGGAATATCCGTATTTTCGATGTAATCTTTATAGGCATCTGCAGAGGTGCCCATAACCCGAACCGGAACAGGAATACCTGTATGCGACCATGTAGTCCAACCAATACCTGCCTTTTGATTTAATATTCGTCTGGCAGTTGCTCCTATTGGATCTAGACCGCCAAATAAAATAAAGTACTCCTCTTCAAATTGGTTACACCCCTTACCCGACATACTCGCCTGATAAGCTCTTCTCAGTTGTTCCTGTTCCCATGAACTTAAAGTAACTGATTCACCAAAGCCATAATCCTTTTTAAGGATAAGTGCCACTGAATCATAGCTAAAGTTACCCGCAGCTCTCTGCTTATATTGTTTTATATGAGAATCGAGCTCATCAAACGAGCCTTTCTGCTGATCAAGAAGAGTCAGATTTGACTCATACTTCATGCCTGCCCAACCCAGAGCCAGACCACCAGTTTCATGATCGGCGGTAATGACGATGAGCGTCTCCTTTGGGTGCTTTTGATAGAACTTGACTGCCTCCATCACGGCACTATCTAACGCAAGGACCTCCTTAACCACTGTTGCAGCATCATTCGAGTGGGCAGCCCAATCAATCTTACCCCCTTCAATCATCATAAAGAATCCATCAGGGCCTTCTAAAAGGTCTATTGCCTTCCTTGTGATCTGCGCTAAAGTAAATGATGCCTTTGCATGGTCAATTACATATGGCATTGACGCATTGTCTTCATTAATAACCGGATTCACTACAAAAACAGGAAGATCACTCTTCTTTGCTTGATTAAAAGACTCTTTATCTCTGATTAACTTAAAACCCTTGCTAACAGCAGCAGTATATAAGTCTGCTTTATTCCCTTTTTTTCCTGTAGGATTTATTAAACCGCCGCCACCAAAATAGTCGAATCCGCTATTCACCAACTCGTTGCCAATTTCATAATACATATTACGATCGGGTTGATGTGCATAAAAGGTTGCAGGTGTCGCATGATCTATGCTCACTGATGTCATAATCCCTACCTTATAGCCCATTTGATGTGCCCTTGTGGCGATACTAAATAACTTCTTATCTCTGGGGCCATTCATCCCGATAGTATTAATCGTGGTCTTTGAGCCGGTAGCAAGAGCAGTACCTCCAGCAGCTGAACAGGTAATAAACCGGTTTAATGCGGTTGTGCGTTGATATGATTGCACAGGGAACTCAGACATAACTAGTTTATTCATTCCGACACTACCCTCTTTCGAGGCAAGGTATGCTTCGGCCAAGCTAGTATGCGCCAAACCCATACCATCACCAATGAATAAAAAAACATACTTGGCTTTAGGGAGAGTGGTCTTCGACTCTCTCCTCTCCTGACCATTGACTAAAACAATGACACTTAAAAACAAAAGTGCTAAAATGAGTTTTTTTCCAGGTTTCATATATTGTTGATCTATTTAATCGGTAACTCTTTGAGGCTTGAGCTTTAATTGCCCTAATCGCTTGCTAATCCTTCCCCCGTCAGAACGTCTTTAACGAAAGAATCTTTGAGATAACTCGTTCTAAAGAGAAGCTGATAAGCCCCTTTCCAAATAGTTTAATATGGTTTGTAATTAGTTTTATATGACAAACTTAATGTTATCCGGAGAACTAAACATTAAAGAAATGGAAATTTTTTGACCCATCAAGGGTCATTCTGTCAGAACAGAATGGACAATCAACTCATAAACAGCCTATCTTTGAAAGCAGAAATTAATAGGTTTGCTGTAATATGTAATTTTATTATTACTTCGGTCAACCACAGAGTAACTTTAGTTTTTATCAATTAATCAGGATGAATAAAAAGATATCTGAGATCAACATCAGCTCGATCAACAAAAAGATTATTAAACTTCTAGCTGAACTATCAAGGCAAAATTGGGCGATAATACAAGCTAGTCGCATATCATTAAGAGTTACTCCTTTTGTTGGTTTTGATGAACTTGTTAATGATTTAGAATCTCCATATACTGATTTGGATGAAGTATTCCCCAATCTGGCAGGGCATTATATCATGCTAAGTAACTCTGAAACCCCAATTAGAAAGCTGATCAGAGAACCGTCAGAACACTTAGGTATCTTCAAAATCGAACAGAACGGTAGACGACTTATCAGACTTGGGCCAGGAGAACAGGCCATGATTCCAATAACCCCAACGGTCTTACTTCATCTGCGTTTTCATGAATGGATGATTGGTTCCAGATTGAAGATGCCTGTAGTGGTTCTTGCGGAACCAGATGAACTACTTCGTCTTGAGGCATCGGTTAACCCAGTAAATGCGTTCACAATGACTGACCTCCTGATTGACGCATGGAGACCACTACTGAACGAGATCCCCAATGGACAAAAGATTCCTTTACATCAGGTTTTTGAAACAGATAAGGATGGAAACCTATTGCATGGGCAGATTCCCGGATTGGTTTTTCATCAAAGGCATGGTGTCTTTGCCGCTTCCGATAATTTTGGTGAACTCCTTCCCCTCTTAAAATCGGCAGAGAAGGCAGCAGGTATAGCAAGGGCTACCTTACTTGCCAATGCATTAAGGATTGATAAGGACTAGAGATTTATTTACAAACCTTTTATAACTTTATCGTCTGTCATTTACCAATACAATCTCAGACCAAATTATTATCACACTAGCAACCAAATCGGTAAATCCATGGAAAAGAAATATAGGAAAGCAGGCCTTTCTCTCATCCTTTTTTGGCTTATTTCAGGTTTAACTGCCCAAACCATTAACCTTAATTCCATAACTCAAAAAGAGTGGCCTAACGCAGCTTGTGTCATCATCTTTGATTCAACCTCCACTAATGTGATGCCCTCCGGCTTGAGCCATATGACTCAACATAAGCTTATCAAAATAATGGATGATGAAGGAGCCAAATCACAGAGGCTATTCACCATCGGATATGACCCTCTTTCAGCATTTACCCGTATAGATAAGATCTTTATTCATAGGGCCAAGGGTGCTACTGAAGTATATGATACCTCCAAAGTAGCCGACTATGCAGCCCCTGCTCGCATGATCTATTGGGGAGCCCGTGAAAAAATGGCTGATCTTGGTCGACTTTACCCTGGTGATGCTATCGAGATATTCACTTATCGCAAAGGCTTTACCTATGCTCTCCTTCAAAATCCTGACAACTCTGATGATAAATATATCCCGCCGATGCGTGGCCACTTCTATGATATTGTAAGTTTTGCCGTTGATTATCCTACTTTGAGGAAAGCATATATTGCAACCGTACCTTCAGATAAAAAGATGCAATACGAGATATATAACGGAAAAATCAATGTCACAACTAAAGTCATTAATGAAAATACCCGATACACCTTTTCAAAAGATACCTTAAACCCTCTTCCTATTGAACCCAATATGGTTGCGATGGCCGATGTTGCTCCTAAAGTACTTATGAGCACTAGCCCTGACTGGAAAGCTAAATCGGTTTGGTTTTGTGGGGTAAATGAGGACTATGGAAGTTTTAAATCAAACAAGGAGATCAATCGTAAGGTTAAGGAGATCCTTAAAGAGGCTAAAACTGAAGAGGACTCTATCAGCTTATTAACCCATTGGGTGGCCGATGAGATTCGCTACAGTGGATTATCAATGGGAGAAGGAGAAGGCTACACTCTGCATTCAGGTGACATGAACTTTACCGATCGTTGTGGGGTATGTAAGGATAAAGCCGGGATGCTCATCACGATGCTACGGGCTGCAGGATTTACCTCCTATCCTGCTATGACCATGGCCGGAGAAAAGATATTTCCTATACCAGCCGACCAATTCAACCACTCTGTTACCGTTGTTAAAAGAAGAAACGGACAGTACCAGCTTCTTGACCCAACTTGGGTACCTTTTACTCGTGAACTATGGTCTAGCCTGGAACAGCAACAAAACTACCTAATGGGTCTACCAGATGGAGCTGATCTAATTATCACTCCGGTTTCTCCTGATTCACTTCATTTGCTTAAAGGGGAAGCCAACTGGTTTATTAATGAAAATGGAACTATTACAGGTTCTATTACCATTGAGGGTGAAGGACAGAGTGATGCGGCAGTTCGTGGATTATTTGCTAATGGACCTGCACGTATCTGGAAGGATAATCTGGAGAGAGAGATCTTACGTGTATACCCCTCTGCTAAACTTTTAGATATCAATTGGACTGATCCGGATCAGTACTTAAAGACGCATGCCATTCTAAGAATAACTTTAGAGATACCACAAGGCTCACAAGTCACAAACCAGACGATTACCGTCCAACCTATTTTAACGGGAAAGCTTTTCCAACGCCTCATTTGGATGAGTGGGCTTGATACCAAGCCTGTAGATAGGAAATACCCTTTTAAGGTCAGATGTAGTCAACGCACAACTCTAACTGAGAATTACACGGTACCTAAAGGGTATAAACTGATGAATCAACCAGCCGATTTAAAAGTCGAAAACAGCTCAGCAGCTTACTTCAAAGAGATCCGTTTCGCAGAAGGTGCTTGCTCAATTACAGAGACTACTAAACTGACACAACGAGTCTACGAGCCAACACAATGGGCCGATGTTAAACAGGCTGCTTCAGATATGAAATCGGGAAGAAACCAAGTGATGGTTCTCAGCAAAGATTAACAATTTGCTGGGCATTTTGCCAGATGAATTAGGTACCAAGACTCTACTATTTACCACAAAAATGAAGATAGCACAATGGGTCATCTTCATTTGGGTATTTTGGCATATTAAGTGGCTAATATCGCAAGGTATCAATACAAGTATGACCAATTCCTCCTGCCAGCCCCAAATAGTCATACTTCCAACTATCTGATATTCAGAATCCCTGAAGCATCCCTCTTATATCCCTCTTATATCTCTCTTATGACTCTCTTATGTTCTCTTATGTTTTCTTATGTCTCTTATATAACTTTTACTCGTCCCGTTCATCTCCCGTTCCCTTGATTTACCCTGTCTCAAAGACATTAAACAAGCTCCTGACGATGCGAGTCAATCTTAATAAAGATCATTAAAAGCACCGTGAAGGCCCAAAGCGAAGAGCCTCCATAACTAAAGAATGGCAACGGGATTCCAATAACAGGCAATAACCCAATCGTCATTCCAATATTAATCGCCACATGAAAGAAGAGAATTGAGGCTACTCCATAACCGTATATACGTGAAAATGCACTACGCTGTCGCTCGGCCAAAGTAATTATTCGTACTATAAGCGTTGAAAACAGTCCCAAAACAGCCAGACTACCCAGAAATCCCCACTCCTCTCCTACAGTACAAAAAATAAAGTCGGTACTCTGTTCAGGCACATAGTTATATTTTGTTTGGGTTCCTTTAAGATATCCCTTTCCTGCCACCCCTCCTGAGCCGATGGCTATCAAGCTTTGATGTACGTTATATCCGGCTCCTTTTAAATCAGTCTCCTTCCCTAAAAGAACGTTAATACGTGTCTTTTGGTGGGGTTCCAAAACCTTTTCAAACGCATACTCAACACCAAAAACATAGCCCATGCCCATAACCCCCACGACAATCAAAACAGCCCAAGGACGATGCCCCGGACGATAAAAGAAATATCCTATAAGCAATACAATAACAGCAATTGATCCGATAAGAATCCACTGGTTAATGAGTAAAGCCAAGACAAATAAAACAGCGCCGATTAAACCAGCGATTAAGAAGCCTCCTGAAAGCCCCTCACGAAACAACACCAAAATAAATGAGAAATAGACCAAAGCCGATCCTGTATCATTCTGTAACAGAATCAAAGCCATCGGGATAAGCAGTAAAAACCCAACTATTATTCTGGTAAACGGTCGTGAGAGATTCGTGTTTATGTTTCCAAGATAGGCGGCAAGGGCTAAGGCGGTAGCAAACTTGGCAAACTCAGCAGGCTGAAGGGAGAACTCTCCAAAGCCAATCCAAGATTTTGAGCCAGCAACCTCCTTTCCTATACCAAGTACGGCGACCAAGAGCAACATCATCCCTCCATAGATAACATACGCAAATGAAGAAAAGAATCGAGGTTCAGTCATTAGAATGACTGAGGAAATAATCAGTGAGGTGAAAATCCAGAGGGCTTGCTTACCATAGCTAAGATCAAGGTCAAAAATACTTTTGTGCGCTTCATCATAAACTGCTGCATAAATGTTTAACCAGCCCAATAACATCATCAAAAGATAGATGATAATCATTGTACGGTCTACATTGTATAGAAAAGGTCTTCTCTTCTTCATTCTCCAATCAAATTAGCACTTGACATTCTTTCCTCTAGTTCCGGACGAACTACTCGTCCTTTCAAGTAACGCTCGAGTATGAGTGATGCAATAGGCACCGCCCATGTTGCTCCAAATCCAGCATTTTCAATGACAACCGAGATGGCGATACGAGGATTCTCTCTTGGAGCGAATGCTATAAACAGAGAGTGGTCTTTACCATGTGGGTTTTGTACGGTACCTGTTTTACCACAAGCAATGATGCTATCAATGGCATACCAGCGCGCTGTTCCTGAACCACCCTGAAACACATGTTCCATCCCTTCAATAACGGGTAAAAAGTTATTCGGTGAAATAGCGGTGACCTTCTTCTCAAATCTCAGAGGAACGCCGGCTACCTTTTTGACAATATGGGGTGAGTAATAAAAGCCTCTATTGGCAATTGTCGCTGATAAATTAGCCAATTGAAGAGGAGTAACCAAAATCTCACCTTGACCAATGGCGAGTGAACGAACGGTCAAACTCCTCCAACCATTCTTTCCGAAGTATTTATCATAGTACTTAATTGTTGGGATGTTCCCCTTCGATTGTTGTAAGAGGTCGGCGGCAATAGTAGTACTGAATCCAAAACTAGTGACCATTCTTCGCCATTCTGTGAAGCCAACAGAGGTGTTAGTATAACCAAAACGGTCGATGGATGTCCGAAACACATTCCAAAAGTACGGGTTACATGATTGTTCTATAGCACCAATCAAATCAAGTGGAGAGTAGTGACTATGCGTACAGGCTATCGGTTTACTGGCTTTACCTGAACAACCATAGCGGGTAGCAGGTGTGAGAACACCCTCTTCGAGACCAACCAAACCCACTACCAATTTAAAAGTAGAGCCTGGGGGATATGTAGCTTGAATAGCTCTATTAAACAGCGGCTTTTGCTCATCGTTCACAAGCTGTGAATAGTTCTTAGCCCTCTTTCGGCCAATCAAAAGATTTGGATCATACGAAGGCGCAGTAACCATTGCGAGTATCTCGCCCGTTGAAGGCTCAATAGCAACTATTGATCCTCTCTTGCCCGCCATGAGCTTCTCAGCATAAAGTTGAAGATCTAAATCAATGGAGCTTGTCAAATCCTTACCCTGAACCTGCGGTTGGTCATATCTACCCTCCTCAAACCGACCTTTCTCACGGTTAAAGACATCAACCATGACAATTCGCAGACCCTTCTCCCCTCTCAATTCCTTTTCATATGACTTTTCTATACCACTCTTCCCGACATAGTCGCCCATTTTATAGTATGGATTTGCTTCAATCTCTGCGGGGTTGACCTCACCAACATATCCTAATACATTAGCAGCCGTTGCTTGAGGATAGCGTCTTAAAGTTCGTGGTTGAACAAAGAATCCGGGAAATTTATAAAGCTTCTCCTGTAAAAAGCCATACGATTCACGACTAAGCTGTTCAATAAAAATCGAGGCTTTATAGGGTGAATAACCTCTTGCCTTACGAAGCTTATCTCTAAATACTTTAGACTCAATATCTAAAAGTCTACACAATTCTGCAGTATCTGGATTTTTAACCTGCCTTGGGATTACCATTAAATCATAGGCTGGTTCATTGGTGACCAATACCTTACCGTTCCTGTCATAGATTACGCCACGTGGTGGATACTGTACAAGAGTCCTTCTGACATTACTTTCTGCCAGAATACGGTATTTATCACTAATGACCTGTATATAAAATAACTTGATGAGGTATATCAAAAATATACCGAGTATTATCGCGATTACAAAATACTGCCGCTGAGAGTAAAAACTTCTTCGAATCATTGCTGTTTGAACTACTGCAAATTTAATCTCTTTAGCCGGATAATCTTTGTAACCATACACCTACTGGCTACTTTTTAAAAATAATTTATTAACATGATTTGAGGGGAACTCTAAAGTAACACATTGCCAAAAGAGTACTACCTAATAGATACCCTAAACAACTATTTATCGCCCCTTTAATTTTGGCCAAATTTGCATTTTATAATTCTATTACTATTTTTGCAAGTTACCAACCACCTAAAGAATGAATTCAATCAACAAATGTCCCGTGTGTGAGGACGAGTTGGTCTATACCAGCGATAAGTCTGAAATCAACTGTTTTTATTGCAATAAAACAGCGATGACTCAGCTTGTTTGCTTAAATGGTCATCATGTATGCAATGAGTGCGATAGTAAAGATATAACCTCTCTAATCTCTCTATACTGCCAGAACACGAGCCTAATTGACCCTATTCAATTAGCTACAAACCTGATGAACAATGCTCACTTCGCCACCCATGGGTCTGAGCATCACTATCTCGTGCCTGCTGTACTATTAACGGCCTATTACAATTACAAGAATCAACCGGAGTTAAAGAGAGAAGCTCTCGAAGCAGCACTTAAAAGAAGTAGTATAATCCCCTACGGTTTTTGTGCTATGAATGGAACCTGCGGTGCCGGTATAGGTGCAGGAACGTTTATCAGTATTATAACTCAGGCTTCTCCACTTTCAGAAAAAGAGTGGCAGATGGCCAACCTTATGACTGCTCGTAGCCTTGAGAGAATAGCCCGAAATGGCGGCCCCAGATGTTGTAAAAGAGATACATTCATCTCTCTTGTTACGGCAACTGAATTCCTCGAAGAGTTATTTGGAGTAACTCTTGAGCACACTTCACGCATCAGATGTCCTTACTTTGATAAGAATGCCGAATGTACCCGTGAAGACTGTATCTTTTTCCCCAATGACCTACCCAAAAAGAAGGCTTTACTGAACAAAAAATAGATTTCTGAAAACGAACACCGAAAGATTATCAAAATGACAATTCACCCATGGTAAATTGTCATTTTCTATTTAGAGTCTCTTTAATCTTCAAAAGTTAAAACAGACTGCCTGTCCTATTCAATCCTGCTTCACTCACCTTTTTCCAATCATTTTTATGAGTAGTTAAAAACGAAAAATAGGTACATTGAGAC